>JBCCPW010000052.1:0-11909 GCA_039024735.1 Bacteroidota bacterium | reverse complement strand
CCGAGGCGGTCGGGATGGGGGATGGGGGATGGGGGATGGGGGATGGGGGATGGGGGATGGGAACGGCGGCCTCGAGAAGGTTCCCGGTTGGCGGGCGGGTGCGGTGCCCGTCGCGTTGCTTGGACCACGGACCACGGACCACGGACCACGGACCACGGACCACGGACCACGGACCACGGCACCTCCGCCTCGGTGCCGGGGCGGACGACACCGAGGCGGGGAAAGGTGGCGCGAGGCGACCGAGGCGGTTTGCTTCCCAGAACCCAGAACCCAGAACCCAGAACCCAGAACCCAGAACCCAGAACCCAGAACCCAGAACCCAGAACCCACAGACGGTACCTTCCCGCTCCACTCACCCGACCCCCTTCGCCATGCAAGGCCGCGGCCTCCTCGACGGCAAGACCGGCATCATCTCCGGCGCGCTCGATCCCGACTCCATCGCCTGGGCCGTCGCCGAGGCGGCCCATCGCGAGGGCGCCCGCTTCGTGCTCACCAACGCGCCCGTGTCCAAGCGCTTCGGCCGCCTCGACGAACTCTCCGAGGCGACTGGCGGCAGCCCTATCGTCTACGCCGACGCCACGAGCGACGACGACATGGACACCCTCTACACCGAGGCGGTCGGGCACGCGGGCGGGCCGGTGGACTTCGTCGTCCACTCTATCGGGATGGGGCTCAACGTGCGCAAGGGCAAGCCCTACGAGGCGCTCAAGTACGAGTGGTACCAGAAGACGCTGGACATCTCCGCCGTCTCGCTCCACCGGATGGTGGCGGCGGGACTCCGAGGCGAGGCCCTCGCGGACGGTGGTTCCATCGTCGCGATGAGCTACATCGGCGCGCAGCGGACCTTCTCGACCTACTCCGAAATGGGCGACGCGAAGGCGCTCCTGGAGAGCATCGTGCGGAGCTTCGGCTACCGCCTCGGTCGGCGCGGGATCCGCATCAATGCCGTCAGCCAGAGCCCCACGAAGACGACCGCAGGCGGCGGCATCTCCGGCTTCGACGCGCTCTTCGACTTCGCGGAGAAGGTGGCTCCCCTCGGCAACGCGGACCAGGCCTCGTGCGCGGACTACACGGTCACGCTCCTCAGCGACTACACGCGCATGGTGACCATGCAGACGCTCTTCCACGACGGCGGCTACGGCGCGATGGGCATCTCGGAAGAGATCGTGCGCGAGTTGATGGGCGCGGGGGACGACGCATGAGCCGGTGGCGGGCGGTCTCGCTGGGCACCCTCGCGCTGATGTTCGTCGGTGCGGGGATCGCCCATTTCGTGCGGCCGGAGCCGTTCGAGGCCATCGTGCCGCCCGCGCTGCCCGCGAAGCGCTCGCTCGTGTATCTCAGCGGCGTCGCCGAGGTGCTCGGGGGCCTCGGTCTCCTGTTCCGGAAGACGCGGCGCGCGGCGGGGTGGGGGCTCCTCGCGCTGCTCGTGGCCGTCTTCCCAGCCAACGTCTACATGGCGACGGCGGCCGAGCGGTTCGCGCATCTCGCTCCGACGTGGGCGCTCTGGGCGCGTCTCCCGCTCCAGCCGCTGCTGATGCTCTGGGTCTGGGCGACGGCCGTCCGCGACCGATGAGGCGCTCTGCTTCACGTCCCTCCGCCTCGGTGCCGAGGCGGGCGGGGTGGCTCGCGCTCGTGGTGTGCCTCGCCGCGTGCCGAGGCGGCGGCGTGGAGGACGCGCCCGACACCCCCGGCCCCCAGCCCGGCGTCAACACCTGGGACGTGGGCACCACACTGCGGATCGAGCCCGAGACCGGAGAGATCGACGGGCAGACGGTCCTGTTTGTTCAGCACCCCGACTCGCTCGACGTGCTCCACCTCGGCCTCGATGCCTCCTTGGAGGTCACCGAGGCGCGGGTGAACGACCGCCTCGTGACGCCGGACCGCCGGGGCGCCCGCCTCTCCGTTCCCGTCAACGGCAAGCGCAGCACCGTTCAGATTGACTATCGAGGTATCCCGGACGTGGGCGTGTACCGCGAGGACACCGAGGCGGGCACGGTCGTCTGGACCGACGGCTGGCCGACGCGCACGGCAGGGTGGCTGCCCGCCGTGCACCATCCGAGCGACCCGTTCCGGTTCGAACTCCGACTGAACGTCCCCGAGGCGTTCGAGGTCGTCGCGAGTGGAACGCTGATGTCGGAGTTTGTGGTCGATGGCCGTCGTCGCGCCCGGTTCAAGGTCTCGGAGTCGGCTCCGACCTACACCCTCGCGTGGGCCGCGGCGGACTTCGCGTTCACGGACCAGCCCGGCTCCGTCCCCATCCGGCACGTCACCCTCGCGCGGGATTCCGCCTCGGTGGCGTTCCTCTCGCGCACGCCTGCCCTCCTCGACACCCTCGCGGCGATGTTCGGCCCCCTCCCGTACGGCCGCTTCGCGACGGTCCAGGTGCCGCTCGTCTACGCCGGGATGGAGAACGCCGCAGCGCCGTTCTTCCAGGACGACCTCTACGATCGGCCCGCGACGCTAGAAGAGGTTGTCATCCACGAGGCCGTCCATCAGTGGTGGGGCAACGACGTGACGCCTGCGGACTGGCACGATCTCTGGCTCGCCGAGGGCCCCGCGACCTACTTCACCGCCGAGACCCTTCGCCGCCTGGACGGTGAGCGTGCCTTCCGCGAGTCCCTCGTGCGGATGGCGTTCGTGGACGGCCGGAGCGCGACGCGGCGGCTTGTCCCGTCCCGCCTCGGTGAGCCCGAGGACGCCCTCACCGCCACGCCCTACCAGAAAGGGGGCAGTGTGCTCCACCTCCTCCGCCTCACCCTGGGGGAGGAGGCATTCTTTCGCGCGCTCCGGCAGACGCTCGCCTCGTACGACGACCGCCCTCTCTCCACCGTCGGGTTCCAGACCGAGTTGGAGCGGGCGTCCGACCTCGACCTCGACGCGTTCTTCCAGCGCTGGGTCTACGGCACGGGCGTCCCGGCCCTGACCACCCGCTGGGACCGCGCGACGCGGACACTTTCGTGGGAGGTCGAATCCGGTTGGGGCCTAGAGGGCCTCGGCGCCGAACTCCTCGTCCAGCAGGACGGCACAACGGACCGGTACGTCTCCCTCGATGATGGTGTCGCGAGTCTTCCCGGCGAGGACCGCCCGCGCGTGCTCCCCGTCGGATGGCTGGCCGACGTGGACTGAGGGGATTGGGGATTGGGGCCTCGGAAAGGTTCCCGGTTGGTGGGCGGGTGCGGTGCCCGTCGCGTTGCTTGGACCACGGACCACGGACCACGGCACCTCCGCCTCGGTGCCGGGGCAGGCAACACCGAGGCGGGCGAGGTATCGCGAGCCGACCGAGGCGGTTTGCTTGCCGGAACCCGGAACCCCTCAGTACCGAGGCGGGCAGGGTGGCACGAGCCGGGCCGATGGGTTTGCTTCCCGTACCCCGTACCCCGTACCCCGTACCCCGTACCCCGTACCCCGTACCCCGTACCCCTACTCCGAAATCGGCTCGCCGTCGTACGCGCCGAGGCCGAAGAGCGCGAAGTCGTAGCGCGCGGGGTCGGCGGGGTCCATCGCGCGGCAAGCGGCGGTGAGTTCCAGCGTGGCGCGCCAGTCGTCGTACGGGCGCGAGAGCAGCCCGAGGCGTCGAGCCTGCCGACCGGTGTGCACGTCGAGCGGAAGAAGGAGGCGATCGCGCGGGACCTCCTGCCAGACGCCGAGGTCCACCGGGCCGGAGCGAACCATCCAGCGCGCGTACATCGCGAGGCGCTTGCAGGCGCTCCCGGTGGCGGGCCGCGCGAGGTGCTTCCGCAGCCGCGTCGGCGTGCCGGGCACGATGGTCAGCAGCGTCTCGGAGAACCGCTGGAGCGCCGGGCCGATGTGAGGCACGTCCGGCCGCAGGCCCGAGGCGAAGAGCGCCCCGAGCGATCCGTGCTGGTCCAGCACCGCGCGGACCGCGAGCGTGAGCGAGACCGCGTCTCCCGAAGTGAACGTGCGGTGCTTGAACCCGTCCAGCGCGTCGGCGGCTCCCGCCTCGGTGGCGGAGCGGACGAACGCAGCGGGCTGAACCCGCATCCGCTCCATCAACTCCGCCAGCTTCGCGAGCATCGTCGCGCGGCGGCCCCACGCGAGAACCGCCGCAAAGAGTCCAGCGACCTCGCGATCGGCCGGGCTCTCGAAGGCATGCGGGATCGAGATCGGGTCCTCGCCGATGAACGCCGGGCGTTCGTACCACCCCACGAGATCACCGAGGCGGGCCTGCAGAGACGCGTCCGGCGGATCGGCCGGAGGGAACGGCGCGGTGGGGTCCTTCGCGGGACTCACGCGTCGTCGGTGGGGCGGCCCATCGTCTTAGAGGAGGCCTCCGGCTCCTCGTCGTCCGTGTCGTCTGCCGCCTCGGGGGTACCGTCATCGGAAGGCTCCGGAGCGTTCACGTTCTGGACGTGCTCCTCCTCGGTGTCGGTCTCGCGTTCCACGACGAGCGTCACGTCGGCCACGAGCGCGGCGGCGGCGCCGACGGCCGCGAGCATCGGGTTGAGGAGGATGGCGGCGGCACCGACGCCCGCCCCGACAGTCAGCGGGATCTCGAAGAGGGTCCGGTCGCCCTTCTGGATGGAGATGCGGCGGACGTTGCCCTCCTCGATCAACTCGCGCACCTTGTCCACGATCTGATTCGAGGCCACCTTGATTTCCTCGACGGCGTCGGCGGCTTTGTCTTTGGCGGTCTCCGCGAGGCGGGCGGCCTCGTCTTGAACGTCTTGGAAGGAGGGGCGAGAACTCATGGCGCGAGGGGAGGGATGGAGCCAGATCCCCACGGACCAGCCCCTGATTTGTTTCGATCCACCCCGGGAGCGGGAGGAAGTCCCACCCACCCCGTTCCGATTCGAAACGAGGCCGCCGACGCCCGCCAGACCCACGAAACGGCCGAAAACGGGGCCCACATGGTTCAGAACCCACCGCATCCGCTCGAAAACGTGCCATTTCGGGCTGGTTGAACGCGAACCGCACGATGGCACACACACGCGGCACAGCGCTGGCAAGGAAGGCCATCACGAACGGGACGCCACCCCACGGCGCCCGGAGTACTTACACCGGGCCCCCTGTAGCGGGGGCACTCACACCCCTGGGGCGCCCCCGCCCCGGCACAACCAACCAACCCTCCTACCATGGGTCAGCAGCAGCTTCTCCTCCTCGTCCTCGGCATCGTGATCGTCGGTCTGGCGGTCGTCGTGGGCATTCAGGCCTTCTCCGAGAACCAGGAAAAGGCCAACGTCGACGCCCGCATCAACGACGGCGTCCGCATCGCGTCCGACGCCCAGTCCTGGGCCCTCAAGCCGACCGCCTTCGGTGGTGGCAACGGTGACTTCCACGTCGGCGACGCCACGACTGGCGCTCTCGCAGACTACTTCGAGCTCGGCTACTCCGACACGGACGGCACGACCACCTACAACAACCCGAATGGTGCGTACGCCCTCGCGGCCAGCGGCACGGGCCTCCTGATCACGGCGAGCAAGGCCGGCAACACGGATGTCTTCGTGCAGATCTGCGGTTTCGAGACCAACGACATCACGACGCAGGTTGGCGGCACGGCTCCGACCGCGTGTGCCTAAGGCTCCCTGAGCCCCTGACGCAGCCTCGTCTGGCTGCGGGCGCCCCCGCCGGTCTCCGGTGGGGGCGTTTTCGTTTCGAGCGGTCTCGTTTCTACCCCCGCCTCGGTGCAGCCACCGAGGCGGAACGGGCGGAACGAGCCGTCCACCGCGCCCAAAGCGCTATCTCGCGTGTCATTCCCCGTCTCCGTTCCGGGGCGCTGCCGTCTGGCCTGGAGATTGAGTGGAGACCGGTTCAGTCGGCTTGTGCCGCGACGTCTGGTGGCCGAACCCAGACGTGATCTCCCACCCAACCAGCCGCGACCCCCATGGGCCAGCAGCAACTTCTTCTCCTCGTCCTTAGTCTCGTCATCGTCGGGCTGGCCGTTGTGGTCGGCATCCAGGTCTGGAACGAGGCCTCCCGCAAAGACCGCGCGGACGATCTGATGAACCAGAACGTCCGGCTCGCGCAAGAAGCCATCCAATGGCGCGGGCGCGATGAGATCTACGGCGGCGGCGGCGGTGCAGGCGCCACCTTCGATCCCCTCGCCTCGGGCGGTCTGACCACGATGGGCGTCAGCGCATCCACTCTGACGACGGAGCACGCCATCCAGTCCGCGAGTGGCAACGTGCTGGAGATCGTCGGGGTGAGCACCACCTTCCCGAACATCGGCGCGTACGTCCGCATCCAGGGGGACGACATCGACAGCACGTCGATCCAGTACGACGGCTCCATCACGATCCCGTAGGACCTGTCCGCCTCGGCACCGAGGCGGGCGTCGGCTGCCGCAGCGGTGTTTGCCTGGCCGTACCGCCACACCCCCACCCTCCGCCGATGTCGTCGGCACCTCCTTCAAGGGATGAGGGGGTTGCTCTACCGAACAGCCTCGTAGCGGGACACGGCAACGATCCAGAGTCCGACCGCCTCAGCGGTGAGGGGACCCCCGAGGCGGAGCGGTCCGTCCCGCGTGGCTCGCGATGACGCGGTCTGGAATGGCCCAAGGAGAGGCGAGCGTGGTGTGTTTGGGCACCGAGGCGGGACATGTCGTCTTCCGCGCCCTCGCGTCGCGCCGTCTGAACCGAATGTCGGTGCCTGTTTAAAGGGTGCGCTCGCCCTCGCCGATACCCCGTGCGTACGCCTCCATCCACGCCCGATGCCCGAATTCCGCTTCACCGGTACCGCCTCCACCGGCAAGTCCGTCCAGGGGACGGTCCACGCTCCCAATCGGCGCGCGGCGCAGCAGAAGGTCAAGAGCCTGTCCGAGAAGCACGCGTTCTCGCTCCAGGAGTTGGAGAAGCGCATGGTGTTCCACTACAAGGTGAAGCACCCCACCGGCAAGGTGGTCAAGGGGTCGCAGAAGGCCTACGCCGAGGAGGAGATCCGAGGCGCGCTGGAGCGGATGGGCCTGGAGGTCGTCTCGGTCCAGAAGGAGTTCCTCAGCCTCAATCGGAAGCCGCCGACGGGAGACGTCATCATGTTCGTGCGGCTGGCGGCCAACCTCCTGATGGAGAAGATGCCGTTCAACGAGGTCATGACCCTCCTGATGGCGGACATCTCCTCGCCCAGCCTCAAGCAGGTCCTCCGCGACATCAACTCGGACCTCAAGAGCGGCATGGAGGCCAAGCAGGCGTTCATGAAGCACCAGGACTCGCTCGGCAAGTTCACCGCCTACATGCTCGGCGTGGCGAGCCAGTCCGGCAACATGGCCGAGATCTACGAGGCGACCGCTCGCTTCATGGAGCGCAAGGACGAATTCCGCAAGAGCGTCAAGAGCGCCCTCATCTCGCCGATGATGACCATCATCGCCACCATCGGCGTGTTCATCTGGTACGTGTGGTACATCGTGCCCCAGACAGCGGGCCTGTTCCAGGACTTTGAGGGCCTGGAGCTTCCGCCGCTGACCACGTTCTCCCTCGCGATGAGCGCGTGGCTGGACAAGTACATGGGCATCATGTTCGTCCTGATTCTCCTCGGGTCCATCGGCGCGGTGATGTACTTCCGAACGCCGAAGGGGCAACTCCAACTCTCGAAGTACATGATCCGGATTCCGGTCATCGGGGGACTGCTCCACAAGCTCAACATCGAGGTCTTCAGCCGCGTCTTCGCGATCCTCTACAGCGGCTCCGGCGAAAACCTGGAGGTCATCAAGGTGGCCGCCGAGGCGTGCGGCAACCCGTACATGGAGCACCGCATCAAGACTGTCACCATCCCCATGATGATGGGCCAGGGCGCCGATCTCGTGCGTTCCATGGACGCCGCGGCCGTGTTCACGCCGATGGCCCTCTCGCGCTTCAAGACAGGCGCCGAGACGGGCGCGGTCCGCAAGGCCGCCCAGCAGATGGCTGACTACTACGAGCGTGAGACCACGCTCAAGCTCAAGGCGGCCGTCGAGACGATCCAGACCTTCGTTGGCCTCTTCATCGGCATGATGGTCGCGTTCCTGACGGTCCTCTCCGCCGAGACCGCGATGATCCGGCCGTCCTCCGCTGAGATGATGGGCATGGGCACCTGATCCTGCCGGCGCTCTCCCACTCGACCCGTTCCCATGCCTCCGGCTTCTCTCATCCGCACCCCCCGTTCGCTCGGCGACGGCGCCAACACGCCCGTCGCCCCCGGGGCTCAAACGCCCGTCGCGCCCGGCGGCGGCGGTGGGGGTGCAGCGCCCGGCGCTGCGCCTCCTGGCGGGGCCGCTCCTTCCGTCGCGGGATCGGACCGCGTCGTGCAGGCGCTGCTCTCGCGAGCCCAGGTCACGACCGAGCAGGTCTCCGATGCGGCCCGTGCGCGGAAGTCGCGCGGCGCGCGGACGCCTCTGTGGCGCGCACTGGCGGACATCCGCGGGGTGGACCGAGACGCGGTCTTCGCCCAAGCCGCCGCGACCTACGCCTTCCGCATCGCGCCCGTCGAGGAGCGCGAGCCCGAGGCGGAGTTCGCCAAGACGGTCATGGAGTCGTTCCCGGAAACGCTCCGGGACGAACTCATTGACCTTCGCGCGGCGCCGTACGCGTACGCGCAGGACCAGCCCAGCGGCATCCTCAAGCTCGTCTTCATCACCGAAGACCCGATGCGGCCGGAGCTCCAGAAGGCGGTCAACGCCCTGGAGTTGGAGCGCTTCGAGCTGTGCTACGCGCCTGGCGGGGTGGTGGACACGGTCATCGAGGCGGCCTTCCCGCGCAAGAACGAGTACCTGGAGCGCCTCGCTGAGGACACCAGCGCCGACTTCGACTTCGGCGTCTCGTTCGAGAGCGGGGATCAGAAGCTCGTGGACGAGGACGCGCTGGAGGCCGAGATCGCGCGGAGCGCGCTGGTCAACCTCGCCGAGGCGGTCTACGTCGAGTCGGTCCGCCTCGGTGCGTCCGACATCCACATCTGGCCCAACGCCAACCGCCAGACCGAGGTCCACTTCCGCATCGACGGTCGCCTGCAGCACTGGCACACCGAGGAGCGCGGCCACCCCGAAGCGCTGCTCGCGGTCATCAAGGACACCGCGCTCAACGTGGACCGCTTCGAGCGCGACATGGCGCAGGACGGCTTCATCCAGCGCAAGGTGGACGGCACGCTCATCCGCTACCGCGTCAGCATCCTGCCGATCGCGAACGCCAACCCCGAGCTTCGCGCCGAGAGCATCGTCATTCGTGTGCTCGACGACCGGAAGGTCATCACGGACCTCGGCAAGCTGGGCCTCCTCGAAGGCGCGCTCCAGCAGTTCGACAAGGCCATCCGGCAACCGAACGGCATGGTCATCCTGACCGGCCCGACGGGCTCGGGCAAGTCCACCACGCTCGTCGCGGCGCTCTCCAACGTGGTCACGCCGGAGATCAACGTGCTCACCGTGGAGGACCCCGTGGAGTACATCATCCCGGGCGTGCGGCAGATCAAGCTGAGCCACAAGCTCTCGCTGGAGGGCGCCCTCCGCGCCATCCTTCGCCACGACCCAGACGTGGTCATGGTGGGCGAGATGCGCGACAAGTCCACGGCGGAACTGGGCGTGAAGCTCGCCAACACGGGCCACCTCACGTTTTCCACGCTCCACACCAACGACGCCCCGAGTGCGGTCAGCCGCCTCTACAAGATGGGGCTGGAGCCGTTCCTCATTGCCTACGCGATCAACCTGATCGTGGCGCAGCGACTCATCCGGGGGCTCTGCCCTGACTGCAAGAAGGTCGATCCCGAGCCGGACGTGGTCCTCGCGCGCGAACTGGGCTTCACCGAGGCGGATCTTCAGACCACGACCTTTTACGTGCCCAACCGCAACTCGCCGTGCCCCACGTGCAAGGGGCGCGGGTACAAGGGCCGCCGGGCGTGTGCCGAGGCGCTCTACTTCTCGCCTGCCATCCGCGAGGCCATCGTGGACGCGGGCGAGACGATCGACGAGGACGAGATCCGCGAGATCGCCGTCGGCGAGGGCATGCTGACCCTCCAGGCGAGTGCGCGCGAACTCGTCAAGCGGGGCGAGACGAGCATGGAGGAGATGATGCGCGTGACGGCAGGCGAGGCGTAGCCCCCCGCCGTCCCACGGCTCGCCTCGGTGCGGATCCGCCTCGGGACCGAGGCGGGCGTCACGCGTGGTCTACAGGCGCGGCCTACAGGTGCCGCCCACAGGCGCGGCCTACAGGGCGTCGCAGGAGGTGGCGTGGACCTCGACTTCCGTCACGATGCCAGAGGCGTCCGCCTGGACGCGAAGGCAGCCGTAGTCGCGCTGGAAAAGCCGCCTCGCTTGCCGGTTGCTTTCCACGCGGTACGGGTCGCCGAGCGATGCGACGGGCTGCCCAAGGGTTTCCGGGAAGGTGGTCCCGGCGAAGTCCTCGCGCACCTCGATGAAGTCGCGGTGGGTGTAGACGTAGAAGTCGTGGTTGATGAAGAAGAGCCCGCCGCCGTAGTTGAAGTCGCTGCCTTCGGGAGTTTCCCCGGTGGAGCAGGGGAACTGGGTCTTGACCTCGTCCATGGAGGCCGTCGGGGCGATTCCGTTGAGGGTGCCTCGGTTGATGTCCAACAGGAGCAGGTCGCACCCAGGGGTGGTCATCGCGTTCTCAAACGAGACGCAACTGGACACGAGGAGGGGCAGGAGAGCGAACGCGAGGTGGCGCATGGGAGTGGGCGAAGGGGGAGCCAGAATCTCCGTGCGGCCTGCCCCCGGCGCCCTCCCGAACCTTGGGGAGGACCGGGCCGCTACAGCCCGAGGGCCCGGAGCAGCCCCTCGCCCCTCACCGACACGCTCGGCGCGACGATCCACTCGGTCTCGCCGAACGCCTCGGTCGGGCTGTAGAAAATGCCGATCTCGGGGAGGATCGCGAGGTCGGGCTCGCCGAACCGAAGCCCCCCGAATACGCCCACAGCGCCCACCGACTCGTTGTTGCTTCCGAAGGGCCCGAGGAACTGGGCCCGAAGCCCGCCATAGGGCGTGATGGTGCCGAGCGGATTCGACGAGGTGACGAGGCTGGCTTCCAGGTGGGCATGTCCGCCCTCGCCGAGGAGGATGCCGCCGCCTCCGATGACCGCCGTGCCCGCGTCGCTCCCTGGGGTGCCCGTGAGCCGACGGCCGTACGTCACCACCGCTCCCGGTCCCACGAGTCGGAGTCCGATCTCCGAGTAGGCGTCCAGGCCGAGGCGGACGCCGTTGCTCACCATGAACGTGGGGCCGTCGTCTTCGCCGCGCTCGCGGAGGCGGTCGTGCGTGGCGTACTGGAGGGCCGCGTCCGGCACGACGGTGCCCTGCGGGGTGGTCTGCGCCGTCTGGCCGACGTTGTACGGGACGGCACATCCGGCGAGGGACAGAGCGAGGAGGAGGACAGGGAGACGCACGGCAAACGGGGGCAGACGCGCCAAGCTAGGCACCCGCGCGCGAGGTCCGTGCGCGGGCTCGCATCCGGCGGTTTCCGCCTCGGTGCCAAGGCGGATGGGGGCGTGTGGTACCGAGGCGGTCATGGGGTGGGCGCGCCACCGGGGGTCTCCGCCTCAGTGCCGAGGCGGATGGGCTGTGACACCGAGGCGGGCGGGGGTGGGCGCGCCACCGGCGCGCCCCTACGGGGGGTGGTGCGTTTGGGAAGGCTCGGGCGGACCGAGGCGGTTTGGTTTCCGGAACCCGGAACCCCCCGGTCGCCCGTGGAACTCGGAACTCAACACTCCGGCACGCGCACCGAGACGTTCGCGGCCAGCCCGCCCTGCGAGGTTTCCTTGTACTTGTCGCTCATGTTTTCCGCCGTCTCGCGCATCGTCACGATGACCTCGTCCAGCGAGACGCGGGCTTGCCCGGCGCGTCCGGCCAGCGCCAACTCCGCCGCGTTGATCGCCTTGACCGCGCCCATCGCGTTGCGCTCGATGCACGGCACCTGCACGAGCCCGCCGATGGGGTCGCAGGTCATCCCGAGGTGGTGCTCCATGGCGATCTCGGCGGCCTG
>JBCCPW010000051.1:0-11956 GCA_039024735.1 Bacteroidota bacterium | reverse complement strand
GTGCCACTCACCGAGGCGGCCTGAAATCGCGGGTTCAGGCCGATTCGCTGGGCGCTGGCGCACAGTGAGCGCGCCCGAGCGCCCACCGCCCGCCTCGGTGCTGAGGCAGGAACACCGAGGCGGATGGGGTCAGTCCCGCACCCGGTACCGCTCCACCGGCCCTCCCGAGGTGGTGACCGAAACCACCTGCCCGTCCGCGTCCCGCTTGAAGACCAGCGCCTGCTCGCCCTCGCCCTCCACGCGCACGAACACGTCGGGCGCCTCGGCCGGGGCGTAGAGCGCCTCGCGGAAGCGGAGGCGGTCGCCCTCGCGCGTCACCATCGTGCCCGGCGAGCGGCGCCACCCGCCCAGCGCGAACTCCGCCTCGGTGCAGGTCTCACAGTAAAGCCCGCGCACGTACTCCCCGGCGTAAGCGTCGAGGTCCGCCGGCGCACTCCGCGACGGCTGGAGGGCGATCGGCTTGGCGTCCACGGAGCCGTGGAGTGCCATCGCGACGGCCTCGTTGACGCGCGAGGCCACCTGTACCCACGGCCCGCCCGCCTCGGCGTGCCGGTTGGCGACCGTCAGCACGGCGACGTTGGCGTCCACGAAGACCGTGAGCGAGGTCGCGTAGCCGAGCATCGTCCCGCCGTGGCCGAGGACGCGCACGCCGTACCCATCGGGCAGACCGACCGACGGGAGCGACTCCCAGAAGCCATGCGACATGCCCGAGAAGAGCGGATGCGGCCGATACTGGGAGTCGCCCAGCACCGAGGCGGCCATCGCCTCGCTGTAGAGGCGCCCGTGGGCGTTGGCCCCGCCGCCGGTCAGCGCCTCCATCAGCCGCGCCATGTCGGCGGGCGTCGCGTCGATGGATGACGCCGGGGTGCTCATGTAGAGTTCGTAGGGCTGGGCCGTGTAGGCCGTGCCGTTCCAGCCGTAGCCCACCGCGAGGTCGCGGAGCAGGTCGCCCTCCGCCTCGACGGCCGACCTCGTCATACCAAGCGGCTCGAACACCTCGCGACGCATCGCCTCGGGGTAGGAGAGCCCCACGGCCTCGCCCACGACGTGCCCCGCCAGCGAGATGCCGTACGTGTCGTACACGAAGTGCTCACCCGGAGGCCGGACGCGCCGCAGCATCCCGTCGTTCAGGTACGCACCGAGGCGGGGGCGCAACGCCTTCCGATCCGCCAGCAGGAGATCCGCTCGCCCCACGCGGCGCCCGTAGCCGACCTGATCGAACCCGCCCGTGTGCGTGACGAGGTGGCGCAGCGTCACGGGCGCCTCGAAGCCACCGGGGTTGGTCATGCCGCTCGCGTACGGCGCCACGTCGTCGTTCCAGTTCAGGCGACCCTGGTCCACGAGCCGAGAGGCCGCGAGCGCCGTCAGGGCCTTCGTCACCGACCCGATGCGGAAGAGCGTCCGCTCGGGATCCACGGGCCGGTCCGCCTCGATGTCCGCGAGGCCGTACCCGCGCATGAAGACGGTCCGGCCGTCCTGCACGATCACGACCGCCGCGCCCGGCACGTAGTTGGTCTCCATCTCGTCCGCGATGGCGGCGTCGATCTCAGCCGTGGCCTCGGCCAGCCAGGAGGTATCGGGGGGAGCGGCCGGAGTGGGCGATCCGGTGGCTCGGCATCCGGCGCCGACGAGCAACAGGACAAGGAGGAGCGAGAGACGAGACATGGGTCTGTGGAGAGGGGACATGACGCCAAGCAACGCACCCTCGGGCTCTCGGTCTACCGCGCATGTGCGAACCGCACGTGGCCCGTGCGAACGGCTCATCGCGCCCGGAGGCCACGTCGTAGGATGCCTCCGCCTCGGTCCCACTGATCTCGCCGTGCCCACTCGCCGCGTCCGTTTCCTCCTGCCGCTCGCCCTCCTCGGCGCGATGGCGACGGCGGGAGACGCGCGAGCCGACGCGCCCGTCGCCGTCGTGGATGTCCGAGAGGCTCGCATCCGGGCGGGCGACGACCTCCGATGGGCACAGCCGGACTGGAACGACGCCGACTGGGACCGCCTCGGTGGGACCGTCGCCTCGGGCTTCGGGGAGCTTCGCGAGCCCGGCGTGTCGTGGCTCCGCTTCCGGGTGGATCTCGCCTCGTCCGGCACCCTCGGGCTCGTGGTGTCGGCCGTCGCGGCGCGCGAGGTCTACTGGGACGGCGTCCGGCTGGGCGCGGCCGGGCAGGTCGGCGCCGACGAGGCGAGCGAGGTCGCCGGACCGCTCGATCTCGTACTCGCCGTCCCCGATTCCCTCGCGACGCCGGGCCGCCACGTCATCGCGGTGCGGATGTCCACCTTCCGGCGGCCTGCCGCTCTCCAGGGCCCGCTTCTGCTGAGCGTTCAGGCCGCCCCCCTGGTGGACCTGCTCTCGGCTCCGATGCAGACGTTCTGGTTGCCGATGGTCTTCCTGGGCGGCTTCCTCTTGGTCGCGCTGTACTACGGCGCCCTCTTTGTCGCCGACCGCCACCGAGGCGAGTACCTCCTCACGTCGCTGCTCTGCCTGTCGGTGGCGGCGCTGCTCGTGGCCGAGAGTTGGCGACCGCTCGTCGGCTACGACTACGACCTCCACCTCGTGCGCCTGCGGATCGTGAGCGGGCTGACCGTGGCGGTGGGGCTGCTGCTGTCGGCCACGTTCGTCGTCCAGTTTCGCCACCCGCGCGCGGGCTGGATCCTGGGCGGACTCGCCGCCGTGCTCGGCGTCGTTCTTCTCCTGCCCGAGGTCCACGACACCGAGACGCACCGCCTCTTCGTGGTGGCGCTCCTCGTGGTGCTCGGGATCACCGTCTGGGCGCGTCGCCGACGATTGCCCGGAGCAGGCGTCGCGCTGTTCGGCGTCGGCGTGTGTGCGGCGGTTCTCGTCGCGACCGGCGACGACTTCATGGACACGACCTTCTTCCCGGCCTTCGGCGTGTTGCTCGCCGGGCTTCTGGTGTCCCTCGGCCTCCAGACGCGCGAGGCTCGCCAACGCTTCGAGGCGGCTCGCGCCGAGGCGGTCCGGCTGGAAGCCGAACTGCTCAAGAAGCACCTCCAGCCGCACTTCCTGATGAACTCGCTCACCTCGGTGGCGGAATGGATCGAGACGGATCCGGCGGTGGGCGTGCGGGCGCTCGACGCCCTCGCGGGCGAGTTGCGAGCCCTCTCCGATGTCTCGGGCGAACGCCTCATCCCGATGGCGCGCGAACTGGCTCTCTGCCGCGCCCACCTCGACGTGATGGGCTACCGCCGCGATGTCCGCTTCCACCTCGACGCCGACGGCGTGGACCCCGAGAGTTCCATCCCGCCCGCCGTCCTGCACACGCTCATCGAGAACGCGGTGACGCACAACGCCTACCCGCCGGGCGACGTCCGGCTCACGCTTCGCGAGACACGAGACGACGGGCAGCGACGGCTGACGCTCCGTGCGCCGCTCGCGGGGCCGCCTCGCGAGACCCCGCGCGAGGGCGGCGGTCTCCGCTACGTCCGCGCCCGGCTGGCCGAAGGCATCGACGGGCCGTGGTCGCTTCGGTCCGAGGCGGAGCGAGACGCCTGGGTGACCCACATCGACCTGCCCCTCTCCTGATGCGCGTGCTCATCGTGGAAGACGAGGTCGTGATCGCGCGGCGCCTGAAGCGGCTGCTCCGGGAGGAGGCGGGCGCCGAGATCGCCTCCATCGAGATGGTCCCCTCGCTCACCGAGGCGGAGGCCCTCCTCACCGGGCGCGACATCGACGTGCTCTTCCTCGACCTCAACCTGAACGGCCGCGACGGCTTCGACCTCCTCGCGACCTCGGCGGCCAGCGCGTTCCACACCGTCGTCGTCTCGGCGCACACCGAACGGGCCATCGAGGCCTTCGACCTCGGCGTGCTGGACTTCGTGGGCAAGCCCTTCGGCGCCGAGCGGATCCGCACCACCCTGGACCGGCTGCGCGGCGCGCGTGCGGAGCACCCGGCGGCATCTCTCGCCATCCGCTCCGCCGGGCGCATCGACCTCGTGCGCGTGGCGGACGTGGCCTACGTCCGCGCCGCCGGGGTCTACTCCGAGTTGATCCTGCGCGATGGCTCCACGCGGCTCCACAGCAAACCCCTCGACCGGCTGCTGGCCGTTCTGCCCGCCACCTTTGAGCGCGTCCACCGCTCGTACCTCGTCCCGCTGAACGAGGTGACGCGGCTTCGCGTGCGCGAGGGCAGTCGCTACCACGCCGTGCTGGCCTCCGGCCACGAGGTCCCGGTCGGCCGGACCCGTGTGGAGGCCGTGCGCGAGAAGCTCATCCTGCTCTGACGGTCCCGCCTCGGTGGTGGCCGGTGGATCTCCCGAGGCGAGACCCGGTTGCTTCACCGAGGCGGGGCCTCGGCGGCATCCGGCGACCGGTACGCCTCCAGCGGCTCCATCCCGATCTCCGCTCGCGCCCGGTTGGTCGCCTCGATGTCGTCGATCACAGGCGGCGCGATGCCTCCCGTGGCGGGGTCGAACTCGGGTCCGGTGCCGTAGAGCTGGCGCTCGCCTCGGATCTTGCGCGACTTATCGACGGCCATCGCGAAGTGGCGCGGCTCCATGCGCCCGGCGTCCACCTCGGTCCGCAGGAGACCCAGCATGGACTCCAGCGTGGCCGGGGACGTGTGGAGCAGGAAGATGAACGGATTCGACGAGCCGCCGATGCGCGTCGAGTCCGGCCAGCCGTGGGTCTCCACGATCTCGCGGAGGCGCACGATGTGTGCCCGGTCGGCGGCCTGCATGATGGAGAGGAGCGAGTCGCGTTCGGCGGACGTGAGGCGCGCCTCGGTGTCGCGCTCCAGCGAGTCGGACATCGCGAGGTACTCCTGCACCGGCAGAGCGCTCAGCACCGCCCCGATGCTGTCGGCCCGGGTGGGGGAAAACGTGCCCGCCAGTTTCATGTAGCGGACCTGTTGGTCGCGGTGGAGCATCTCGGCGATCTCTGTGCGGAGCGACGCCTGGGTCGCGTCGTCGAGGGGCTGCGCACTGACCAGTGGCGCGAGGAGAGCCACAGCGAGAGCGAACAGAAGGGTCAGGGCGAGCCGGTTCATGGGAGGCAGGACAGGGGGCATGGGGACATCAGTCGCCGAGGGACCGGCGCGGCTATTCCGAGCGGAGGGACTGGACCGGGTCCGCGAGCGCCACGCGGAGGGCGTGCACGCAGACCGTCGCGAGCGTCAGGACGAGCACGCCCGCGCACAGCGCGACGAAGAGGCCGGGGTGCACCGAGGCGGGATAGGCGAAGCCCTCCAGCCATCGCCGCCCGATGACCACTACGATGGGCGCCGCCACGGCCAGCGCGACGAGGGCGAGGAGCACGAACTCGCGGGAGAGCCGCGTCACCAGACCGGCCACGCTCGCCCCCAGCACCTTGCGGATGCCAAACTCCTTGGTCCGGCGCTCGGCGGCGTGCGCCGACAGGCCGAGGAGCCCAAACGCAGCCAGCACCACCGCGATGGCGCCGAACAACCCGACGAGTTGACCGAACTGCCGATCCTCGCGCAGCTGGTTCGCGAACTGATCGTCCAGGAACGATGGTGCGAAAGCGTACTCCGGGGCGACCCGTGCCCACGCCTGCTCCATGTCATCGAGCACCGGCTGCATGTCGTTCGGCTCGATGGTGACCGCGAGCGCCGTCGTCAGCATGGACGGGGGCGCCGGGAGAATCTGGAGAGGCTTGATCTCCTCGCGCAGGTCCGTCAGGTGGAAATCGCGCACCACGCCGATGACCTCGTGGTCCCCGAGCCGCTGCCCAATGGCCCCCGACGGATCCGATCCCATGCCGAGCGCCCGGACGGCGGTCTCGTTGAGCACCGTCGTCCGCGCCTGGGCGCCATCGCGGAACCACCGCCCGGCGACGAGATCGAGGCCGAGAGCGTCGTGGTAGTCGGCGTCCGCCTCGATCTGGTCCGCGAAGACATCGTCATCGGGCGTGTCCTCGGTGCCTGGCGGGGAGAGCCGGACGCCCGCCCGGGTGCCACCGGGCGTTCCCGAGGCGATGCTCGCATGGGCCACGCCGGGCACAGCCAGCATCGCGGCCTTGAGCGCACCGCTGCGGTCGCCGAGGGTCTTCGCGCTCAGGTCGAAGACGGCCACCTGCTCGCCTCGGAAGCCGAGATCGCGCGAGCGGGACGACGTGAGTTGCAGCGCCACGAGGAGCGTCGCGCCGAGCAGAACGGTCCCCACGGCGATCTGAAACACGACGAGACCGCGACGCACGAGCACGCCGCCGGGGCTCGTCGGTGCGAGGCTCGCTAGGACGCGAGCGGGCTGGAACCGCGCGAGGACGGCCGCCGGATAGCTCCCACCGAGGAGGGCCGCGAGGACGACCACGCCGACCATCGCGAGAGCGACCGAGAACGGCAGGTCCGCGAGGACGACGCCCTTGCCAAAGAAGGCGTTGAAGACCGGCAGGATGCTCGCGGTGAGCACGAGGGCGAGGAGACCCGCTGCCGCGACGACCACGCCCGCCTCGGTGAGGAACTGAGCCGCGATCTGGCCGCGCCCGGCGCCGAGCGCCTTCCGCACGCCGACCTCTCGCGCGCGGGTGACGGCGAGGGCCGTCGCGAGGTTGGCGTAGTTGATGCACGCGAGCACCAGCACCAACCCGGCGACGAGCGAGAAGAGGGAGAGGTACAGCGGGTTGCCTGCCATCCCGCTGGAGCGGTTGCGGAAGTGCTGGCCGACGAACCTCGGGAGCAGCACGGTCGCCTCCTGCCCCGGCGGCCCCATCCCGGGACCGACGGCCTCCAGCGCCGCGTGCACGCCGACCGTGTCCGCGAGCGCACCGAGGCGGACGTACGTGGGATTGCCGCCCGACAGGGCGGGCTCCATCCCATCAGACGTGGCGACGGGCGTGGAGCCCGACACGAGCATGTCGAACGCGAGCGACGAGGCGGCGGGCGGCGTCTCGGCGATGCCTCGGACGGTCACCGAGGTGGGCTCGGCGTCCAGCGTGCCGATGTCGGTGCGCTCCACGCTCACGGTCCGGCCCAGGACATCGGTCGTGCCGAAGAGGCGCTGCGCGAACGCCTCGGTGAGCACCGCCTGGTTGGGCGCGGCCAGCGCCGCCTCGGGGTCGCCGCGCTGCAGCGGGAACGTGAACACGTCGAAGAAGGCCGGGTCCGCGAACCGGATGGCGTCCACCGGGAGTCCTTCCGGGCGGTCGGGCCGCCGGATCAGGCCCGCGTGCACCGAGGTGGGAGCCACCGCGAGGACGCCGGGCACGTCGGTGCGGAGGGCGGTGATCGCGGTCTCTGAGGCGCCGAGGAGGCGAATCGGCTGCCCGCCGAAGTCGATCACCTGCTCGATGGTCACGATCTGGTCGGCGCCCTCGTGGAAGCGATCCGTGCGAAGCTCGTCGTGGACGTAGAGCAGCGCGAGGAAGCAGCACGCGATGCCGACCGCAAGACCGAGCGTGTGAACCAGGGCCGTCCCCGGACGGCGCAGAAGATGACGGACGGCGGAGCGGAGCGACAGGCGGAGCATGACGGCGAGCGGTGCACGGACGGACGGACCAACACTGTGCCAGTCCGTTACCGACGCTCTGGCTCCCGTGAGGCCCTGCGAGGTGTGCGGTGACGCACACCGCTCGGGCGCTCGCGCACATCGTCCGCCTCGGTGCCCGATCCGTCAGCCACCGAGGCGGAGGCGCTCACGCGCCTGGGCGGAGGACGTAGAGGTCGCTCGCGCTGCGCTCCACGCGGCCGTACAGGATCGTCGCACCGTCCGGCGAGGCCGCGAGGCTCGGGTTGGCGATGCGCACCACCTCGGAGACCGTGCGCGACTCGCCCGTCGCGAAGTCGTGGAAGGCGACGCTCGTCACCCCGTCCTCGCGCTGGAGGTAGTAGACGCCAGAGTCGAGCAGGACCCAGTCGCGCGCGCCCCGCACGGGCAGGTTCTCCACGACGAACTCCGGCTCGCCCGCCACCACGCCATCCACGAGGGGCGTCCGCCAGAGACCGGGCACGTCCGGGCGGACGACGTACAGCGACTGCCCGTCCGATGACTCCGCCGCGTACAGAGCATCGGCGGTCGTGACCTGGACGGGATCGCCGCCGTCGAGGCCGACGCGCCACAGCTGCCAGGAACCGCTCCGGTCGGAGGTAAAGGTGACGCCGGTGCCATCGCTCGTCCAGCCGGTCAGGAGCGCGTTCCAGCCGGGCGGCGTCACCGCCTCGGGCCGCCCGCCCGCCGCACTCACGACGTACACCGAGGCGGTGCCCTCGGGCGCGGCACTGAAGACGATGTGCTCCCCATCCGGCGACCAGAACGGGTTGCCCACCGCGGCGCCGTCGAAGTCGGTGACCATCACGGGGCTCCGGCCGTCGGCGCTGCTGATCCACACCTGGGGGTGGCCCGACCGCGACGAGATGAACGCGAGGCGGTCGCCGCCGGGCGAGAGGCGGGCCTCGCAGTCGTAGTGCGTCGAGACCACGACGGGCTCCGTCCCGAGGACCTGCCCTCCGGGCCCATCGAGGCGGATGCGCCACACGTCCTTCTCGAACCGAATGTCCTGGTAGACGAGGGCGCCTGTTTGCGCGGCTACGGAGGGCGAGTGCGCCCACTCGCCCGTCGCGGGGATCCACGTGGGGTCTCCGCTCGCGAGGTCCACGCGCCACAGGCCGTACGTGCCGGACCGGAACGACGACACGACCAGGGCGCCGTCGTCGAGCCAGTCGAGACCCCGCATGCCCATCTGGTTCTCGGCGACGCGGCGTTCCTCGCCGCCATCGAGCGAGAGCACCATCAGGTCCCGCCCGCCGATGTAGCCCGAGCGGGCGAACGCCACCTGGCGCCCGTCGGGTGAGAACCGAGGCGACCGGTCCCGCTCGAATTCGCCTCGGGGATCCGTCAGCGCACGCGAGGTACCACTGGCGAGGTCCAGCGCCGCGATGTGCTGGCGACCGTCCTCGGATGCTTGGGTGAACACGAGCGTGGAGCCATCCGGCGACCAGTCCAGCGCGTGCACGTACGCGGGCAACTCGACGGGGTGAACGCGCCGCGCCGACCCGCCGAGCGAGGGCACGATGTAAATCCCCGGCGTCTCGTCGTAGCGGACGAACGCGATCTCGGACCCGTCCGGCGACCACGCGGGCGAGCCCTCCGGTGCCGGATGATCGGTCAGGCGCAGGGCCTCCTCGCGGCTGGGCTGCTTGACGTAGATGTCGTAGCCCTCGCCATCCCCTCCATCCCACGCGAAGGCGACGCGAGCGCCCTCGGGCGAGACGGCAGGCTCCACCTCCTGTCCGGGGTAGCTCGTGAACGGCTCCGGCGGCGCGAACACCGAGGCAGGAGACGCCGACCGCTGCGACAGCGCCCACAGCGCGAGGACGCCGAGGCCCACGCCCACCACGGCGAGTCTGATCCCACGCCACGGGGCGGCCCGCCTCGGTGCCGAGGCGGAGACTGTGGGGTGAGGAACGGGGATCGCGGTGGACGCGCCATTGCCTCCCGAGCGGCCGTCGCCTCGGGCCACGCTGTCGCCGCCCAGGCCGTCCCCCGTGTGCGCGGGGCGCACCGGCGCGATGAGCCGGTAGCCGCGACCTCGGATGGTCTGGACCACGGCAGGCTCGCGCGGATCGTCGCCGAAGAGCTTCCGCATCTCCGAGACCGCCCGGGTGAGGGCGTCCTCGTTGACGATCACGCCGGTCCAGACCGCATCCAGAAGCTCGTCGCGCGAGACCACCTGTCCGGGGCGCTGTGCGAGGTACGTCAGCACCGCCATCACGCGAGGCTCCACGGACACGGCAGCGCCACGGACCGTCACCCGGTTCAGGACCGGCTCCACGAGATGCTCGCCGACCCAGAACGGATCATCGGGCAGGAGGTGGACGGTCTCCATGGGCAGGCGGTCAGGCGTGGGCGGCGAGGCGTCAAAGTAGGAGCAAGCCAACGGGGCCGCGAATCCTTTCGCACGTCCCGGATCGGTCTCTGAGGGCCGGGAGGCGGTTTCATCAGGAATCTGGACCCTTTCATTCGGCTCCCATCGGGTAGGACATGTGCGAAGCGGTGCACACTCTCAGCACACGCCACCCCCTTCTGCCATGACCTCCCGCTTCCCTCTCGTCCTCCTCGCGCTCATCGTCGGCCTCGCAGGCTTTGCGTTGCCCTCGCGCTCCTCCGACCTGGACGCTGTGATGGTGCCTCTCGACCTGTACATGGAGGGCCACGCCACCGGCAACGGCGACCTCATCCGCCAAGCCTTCCACCCGGATGCGAAGCTCTTCTGGATGAACGACGGCGAGTTGGCGCAGCGCCCCTCCCCAGAGTTCGCGGGTCTGTTCCGTGGCGAGCCCGCGCCCGACGAGGCCGACCGTCAGCGTCGGGTGGTCTCTGTGGACATCACCGGCGACGTGGCCGTCGCCAAGATTGAACTCGACTACCCGCGGGTCTTCATCACGGACTACATGACCCTGATCCGTATCGGCAACGAGTGGAAGATCACCCACAAGGCCTTCACTCGTGCCGCACCACGCAGCCGCTGACCCTCGCCCATGCCCCACCCAGCCGTTGTGTCCATGCGTGTTCTTTCTCTCTGCCTGCTCCTCGCCGCTTGCCGCTCACCAGACATTCCGCTTGCATCGCTGGCGGTCAGCAACGGCGTGTTGCCGTCGGGCGAGACCTCCTCTCCAGATCGCGAGGCCATCCGTGCCACGATCGAAGCCTTCTACATCGGCGACCACACCGGCAGCGTGGAGCACAAGCGAGCCTCCATGCACCCGCAGGGCGCCTACCGCTACGTGGACGACGAGGGTACCTACCGCGAAAGTCGGTTCCGGTTGGAGGAGAGCCGAGGCGACACCTCGTACCAGGAAGAACTCCTGAGCATCGAGATCTACGAGGCGGTGGCATTGGCTCGCCTCCGGCTCGAAAGCCAGCGACGCGAGGAGGCCGAGTACAAGCTCATGACTCTTCACAAGACAACGGACGGCTGGCTCATCACAGGAATCTCCTGGGGCTGGGGCGTCACCCACTGACCTGTTCACTCTCTCCGACTCGCCTCCCATGCGCGCTCTTCTGATCCTTCTCGCCCTCACGCTCTCCGCCTGCGCCAGCACGCGCACCGACTGGACCTACGACGACATCCGCATCGTCGCCGGAGACGAGGCCGACGTGACCGCCATCGTCGCGCAGGCCCGCGCGTTCTCCGCCGCCTACGTCGCGGGCGACACCGAGGCGCTCGTCGCCATCTACGCCAAGGACGGGATTGCAGCCCCCGGCGGGCGCGACTTTGTCCGCGGACGCGAGGCCCTGCGCACGTTCTGGCAGGTCCGGCCCGGCGTCGCCATCCGGGAGCACCGCCTCCTCCCGGAAGAGTTGTGGATCGACGGCGACCTAGCCTACGACTGGGGCTACTTCGAGGGCGTGAGCCAGCGCGAGGGCGCCGAGCCGAGCGCCTTCGGAGGCAAGTACCTCGTTGTCTGGCAACGCGGCGCGGACGGCGTCTGGCGCATGGCGAACGACATGTGGAACCCGGTGAACTGATCCACACCCCCTCTCTCCTGACATGCCCCGCCTC
The DNA here is from genome assembly GCA_039024735.1 of Bacteroidota bacterium. Classification (GTDB taxonomy): domain Bacteria; phylum Bacteroidota; class Rhodothermia; order Rhodothermales; family Rubricoccaceae; genus Rubricoccus. The sequence goes on along the minus strand of JBCCPW010000051.1, from coordinate 483 downwards.
GGTCTCCTCGTCCTCCTGCTCACATTCCTCTCGGCTCCGGGCCTCGCCCAGAACGCCGAACTCGACACCACCAACGTCTCCGCTCGCCTCGATTCCCTCCGCATGGCGTACGGGGCGCCCGGCATGGCCGTCGCCGTGGTCCATGGGGACCGCGTGATCTACGCGCGAGGGTTCGGCTACCGCGATCTGGAGCGCCAGCTTCCAGTGACCGTCGAGACGGCGTTTCCCATCGGCTCGGTGACGAAGCAGTTCACGGCATCGCTCATCGGGCTCTATGAGCACGAGGGGCGCCTGTCACTTACCGACCGTCCTGCCGAGCACCTCCCGGAGCTGCGCTTCCGAACCGCCACGATGGACGCCCTGGTGACCATCGAGGACCTGCTCACGCACGAGAGCGGCATCGGCGGCGTGGACGGCGCGATGGTTCACTTTCCAGACATCGGGCGGCAGACCCTCCGCGTGGACCGGCTGGCTTATCTGGAT
>JBCCPW010000050.1:0-11984 GCA_039024735.1 Bacteroidota bacterium | reverse complement strand
GTCCGGCGCTGTCAGCGCGCCGCCGTCGATGAGGCCGTAGTGGACGGAGGACTTGACGAGCCCGCCCCACGTCTGCGTGCCGATGAGCGGCCCGGCGTTTTGCTGGCGGAAGACCCAGGGGAAGAAGTCGCCGCCGGAGCCCGCGAGCTCGTTGATGAGCAGCGCCTTCGGTCCGAGGATGCCCGCAGGGAGCCGGAAGGGCGCTCCGCCGGGGGCCTCGTTGGTGATGGCGGCGCGGAGCCGCCGTGTCATCAGGTCCACCATGTAGTCGTCCAGCAGGCCGCCGCCGTTGAAGCGCTCGTCGATGACGGCGCCCAGCTTGTCCTGCTGCGCGAAGTAGTAGCGGTTGAACGAGACGAAGCCACCGCCGCCCGTGTTGGGCACCCAGACGTAGGCCAGTTGTCCGTCGGAAAGTTCGTCCACCCGGCGGCGGTTGTCTTCCACCCAGGCCCTCTGGCGGAGGCCGCCCTCGCTGCGGATCGGCTCGACGGTCTCGCGCCAGTGGCCCTCCATCGTGGGCTCGCTGTTGACGTGCAGGACAGTCTGCACGCCCACGGTGCCGTCGAGGAAGCGATAGGGATCGTCGTCCGCGGTCATCTCGCGGCCGTTGACACCGAGGAGGTAGTATCCCTCTTCCACGTCCAGCCCGGACCGGTCCAGGGGAGCGCGGAGGCGCGGGTTCCAACTCTCGGTGGTGTAGATCCGCGCGATGCGCCAGCGCCCATCATGCGGCTCCAGGTCGGCACCGAGGAGGCCGACGCGGACCGCCTCGGTCTCGGGCATATCCCCCCCGAAGACGAAGCTATGGCCGACGGACAGCTCTCCATTCATCTGGTCCAGCACGTAGGTCAGGTCCGTGCGGTGGCGGATGTGCGGCACGAGCGGGGCGTAGCGGTCGTAGACGGCGTCCCAGTCGCGGCCGTGGAGGTCGGGATCGTAGAAGTAGTCGCGCTGGTAGCGCCACGCCTCGTCGAACATCTGCTGCCACTCGGCCTTCCGGTCGAGGTCGACGCGTAGGTTGGGCTGGAAGCCCTCGCCGCCACCCGCCTTCGGCCCGCCGGTGCCGACGACCTTCCAGCCGCCCGCGTTGACGACCATCTTCTGCGCGTCGGCGGAGATGGCAACCTGCCGGACGCCCCCGATGAACTCGGTGGCCTCCCGATCACTGAGAGAGAACTTCTGCAGGGTGAGACCCGGCTTGCCGGGCTCGAAGCCTCCGAAGAAGACCGTACCCTCAGGTCCCGCGAGGGTCAGCACGTACCGTCTGGAGGGCATCGGCAGTGCCACGGTGCGGCGGTCGATCCGGTCGATGTCGATGCGGACGCCCTCGTCGGTCTCCTCGGCACCGTCGCCTTCCGCCTCGGTCTCAGCGGATTCCTCGTCAGAAGAGGAGGGCATATCGCCGTCCTCGGGCGCGTCCGCCTCGGTGTCGTCGGTGGAGGGTTCTTCCTCCTCGGGCTCGGGCTCTTCGTCGCTTTGCGGGAAGAAGGGCGTCGGGTCGTCCTCGCGCAGGACGATGACATAGGCGGCGTAGGCCGGGTCGGCGGTGATCGCGCTGGTGTTGGCCCAGCCGGAGCCCAGCGCCACGTCGGTGCTGGCGAGGAAGTAGAGGTGGCGGCCGTCCCGATCCCAGGCGGGCGCGAAGGCGTCCGCGAGGGGGTTGGTGAGCGTGAGCGTCTCGCCCGAGTCCACGCTCCAGGCCATCACGCTGCGGAAGTTGTTGGCACCGGTCTTGGAGTAGGCGAGCCACTTGGAGTCGGGCGACCACGTCAGGCCCATGTTCCCGCGCTCGATGTTGACCCCTCCGACGCCGACCGTGCGGATGTCTCCGCTCTCCACCTCCACGATACGGACGCGGGTCTTGTCGTCCGCGAAGGCGATGTGCTCCCCATCGGGGGACCAGGTGGGCTCCCAGGCCATCGCGCTCTCGCCGATGTCGATGCGCCGAGGCGGTTCCAGGCCGTCCTGCCCGTCGATCATGAGCGCGTAGGGGCGTCCGCCCTCGGGCTCTCGGCCTCGAGCGCCTGCCTCGCCGTCGGAGAACCACGCGATCTGGGTGCCATCGGGCGACCACCGCGGCGCGCGGTCGGCCTCGCCGGGGGAGCGCGTGAGGTTGCGGGCGTCGCCGTTCTCGACGGGAATGGTGAACACGTCGCCTCGCGCCTCGGCGAGGACCCGCTGTCCGGTGGCCGAGAGCGAGACCGAGCCGATGCGGCGCGACACGTCCTCCCACTGCGGCGAGGCCCACGGCATGTCGCCTCGGGCCGAGATGCGGAGCGTGGTCACGTCGCCGGATCCCGGGTCGAGGAGATGGAGACGCCCCTCGCGCTCGATGATGAGGGCCTCGGGACCGGCGCTGAGGGCCTTCACGTCCGAGCCGCGAAAGCGCGTCACCTGGCGCATCGCGCCCGAGGCGGGCGTGTAGGCCCACACGTTGCTGATGCCGTCGCGGTCGGAGAGGAAGTAGATCGTCTCGCCCATCCAGACCGGGGCGATGTCCGTCGTGCGGTCGTTGGGGAGGCGGATCTCTTCCAGCGTCTCCAGGTCCAGGATGGTCAGCGGCGTGTTCTGTCCGCCTCGGTAGCCGCGCCACTCGGAGTCCCATCGCGCGACGCGGTCCACGATCATGCGTTCGCCGTCCGGGCTGTAGGCGCCATCGTGGCCCCAGGGTGCGGGCAGCATCGCGCTCGGCCCGCCCGAGGCGGCCACGGTCCAGAGCCGGTTGTAGCCCGCGGGGGCCGTCTCGCGAGACGACGCGTAGAGCACCCGGTCGCCATCGCGGGTCCAGCCCCGGACGAGGTCCTGGGAGGGGTACCACGTCAGGCGTGTCGGGTCGCCGCCGGAGACGGGGACGGTGTAGACGGAGGTGGCGCCGGAGCGGTTGGACGAGAACGCAAGGGTCTGGCCGTCGGGCGAGAAGTGCGGGTGGCTCTCGACGGCAGGCGTGCTGGTGAGCCGCCGCGCGTCTCCGCCCGAGCGATCCACGATCCAGAGGTCGCCGCCATGGGCGAACGCGACGTGGGTGGCGCTCAGGCTCGGCTGGCGAAGGAGGAGGGTGTCGTCCTGGGCGCTCGCGCCGGAGGCGAGCACGAGGACGGCGAGGAGGAAGGCGAATCGGGAGGCCATCAGGGACGGGGGAAGAGTACCGGAACATACCCGTCCGCTGGTTTTTTCGCATTCCCGATTTCGCGTCGTTCCGCCTCGGTGACGGATGGTCGTACCGAGGCGGACAACCGACGGCGGAGCACGGGCGGCGGCTCACCGCTGCGCCTCGTCGGCGGCCTGCGGTTGGTCTGGACACCGGCCGTTTCCGTCGCGTGCAGCCGGACCGATACAGCGGTACGCGGTAGCCATGAGGGTGTCATTCCGAGCGAGCGCCAGCGAGCCGAGGCATCGGGCCGCTCACGTCTGCGGGGCCGAGTGCAGCGCGCAGGCGTCCTGACCGTCGATCCCTCGGCTTCGGTCGCGGGGCGACCTCCGCTCGGGATGACAAGCAGGGGTGTCACACCAACGAGTAACGCTGTATGACAGCCGTCGTATGTCCCGCCTCGGTGACGCGGTGGCTGCACCGAGGCGGGCGAATCCTGGTCAGCGTCTGGACCCTGAAACGGTTCGGAGTTGTGCAGTTGAGACCAGACGTGCGCTCCGGGGGCTCCCGCGCCAGCGGGTGGGGGTATTCGTCGGGTGAGGCAACACCCTCCGCCCGTCGGGCACCTCCCTCAAGGGAGGAGCCAAAGCCACTGCGTACCTCCTACCGGTCTCGCGCGATGAGCGTGAGCACGACGGGCAGGTGGTCCGAGAGCCGTTCGGGATTGCGCATCAGCATCGGCACATCCACCGAGACGGTCTCTGGTGCGGCGCCCTCGCTCGGGAGCACGTGGTCCAGCCGCCGCTGCGGATCCTCGGCGGGGTGCGTGAACCGGCCGGTGCCTGCCAGCGGGTCCCCGAGGCGGACCGATCCGAGCGCGCCGTCGGCGTTGAGGAGCGCCGCGAACGACGGCGTGCCGGGGATGGCGTTGAGATCACCCGCGAGGAGCACGTTGGCGTCGCCTCCGCTCGCGCCGAAGCGCTGGCTAAACCACGCGTGCAGCAGCGCCGCCTGCCCAGAGCGCCACGCCTCGTTGCGGTCGCCGCGCCCCGCCTTGAGGTGCGCCGCGGCCAGCGTGAAGGTGTAGTCGGGCCGGGCGTACACGTCCACGGCGAGCATCCGGTGATTGGCGAGGTCGGTCGCCTCGGGCCGTCCCTCCTCGTCGGTCTGGCCGGGGATGGGCGTGACGGCATCCGCGAAGGAGGTGACGGGGCCGAGGGGGAGGCGGCTCATCACGACGACGTTCATGTACCAGTCGGCATCGTCGGCCGAGGCGACGAACCGGTAGCCCATGTCCGGTACGAGGCTGTCCACGAGGGCGCGGACGAGCCCTTCACCCTCCACTTCCTGAAGCGAGATCACGTCGGCATCCATCGCACGGAGGGCCTCGGCAAACATCGTGTACCGCTCGGCAAGGGCGTCGGCGTCGGGGGCATCCTCGCGGCCGTTTCGGATGTACGGGCTGTCGTGGAGGTCCACGAAGTGTTCCAGGTTGAACGTCGCCACGCGGACCGTGTCGCCCGGCGGATAGGTATAGCCGGGGAACAGCACTTGGGCGGCGCGGACGGGGTCGGTGCCCGAGGGGGCCTGAGACGCACAGCCGACGAGGACGAGCAGGGAAGCGAGAAGCGCGAGGCGCATGGCAGCCGAGAGGGGAGAGGGAGGCTACCGACGCGCCTCGGCCCTCCGCGTTTCGCGCCGAGGCCCATTCCCGCCTCGGTGCCGCCACCGCCGCACCGAGGCGGGGAGTTTGGAGCGAAGACCCTGCCGATCCTGCGCCGGACGTGGCACCGCGCCCGCTCGCGACCGTTCCTTTCCACTCTCCCTCTCCACGCGCGATGACCCTCGCCCTCTGCCAGATCAACCCCATCGTCGGCGACCTCGACGGGAACGTGGCCCTCATCCTGCGCCATGCCCGGCACGCTGCGAGCCAGGGCGCCCGCCTCGCGGTCTTCCCCGAACTGTGCGTCACGGGCTACCCGCCGATGGACCTGCTGGACCGTCCCCAGTTCATCCGCGACGTGGAGGCGGCCGTGGAGCGGATCTCCGAGGAGGCGCCGGACAGCCTCGCGCTCATCATCGGCGCCCCCACGGAAAACGACACGCCGACGGGCAAGCGCCTCTTCAACAGCGCGCTCGTGCTCGACGGAGGCCGCGTGCAGGACGCGATCTCGAAGACGCTCCTCCCCACGTACGACGTGTTCGACGAGTACCGCTACTTCGAGCCGAGTGCGGAGCGACGGGTGGTCGAGGTGGACGGCCTCCGCCTCGGTCTGCACGTGTGCGAGGACATGTGGAACAACGAGGAGCAGGCGCCCTACCACCTGTACCGCGCCAACCCCATCGACGAGTTGGCGGCACTCGGGATCGACCTGTTCGTCAACATCTCGGCCAGCCCGTACTGCGTGGGCAAGCCCGAGGAGCGGGCGGGCATCATCGCGGAGAGTTGCCGCGAGCACGGCGTCCCGTTCGTGTACGTCAACACGGTCGGCGCGAACACGGAGTTAATCTTCGACGGCGACAGCCGCGTGCACGATGCCGAGGGCCGCGAGGTCCTCCGCCTCGGTCTCTGGACCGAGGAGGTCGCGCTGTGGAGCCTGGACGCCCCCGCCTCGGTGCAGGCGCCGCGCGAGGCCGACCCCATCGGCGAGATCCACGATGCGCTCGTGCTCGGCATCCGGGACTACGTGCACAAGACGGGCGACGGCGTTTTCGACAAGGCCCTCATCGGGCTCTCCGGCGGAATCGACTCGGCGGTGACGTGCGCGCTGGCCGTTGCGGCGCTCGGGCCGGAGCGCGTGGTGGGCGTCACGATGCCCTCGGCGTACTCGTCCAGCGGCTCCGTGGACGACTCGCGCGCCCTCGCGGAGAACCTCGGGATCGCGTTCCACGAGGTCAGCATCCGCCCGGCCGTGGACGCCTTCGGCGCGATGCTCGGCCCGCTTTTCGATGGCACCGAGGCGGGCATCGCGGAGGAGAACATCCAGGCGCGAAGCCGGGGGCTGACGCTCATGGCGATCTCGAACAAGTTCCGCCACCTCCTCCTCACGACGGGCAACAAGTCCGAGATGGCTGTCGGCTACGCGACGCTCTACGGCGATATGAGCGGAGGGCTCGCGGTGCTCTCGGACGTGTTCAAGCAGGAGGTCTACGCCCTCGCGCACGAGATCAACCGGCGGGCCGGGCGCGAGATCGTCCCGCAGAACACGATCACGAAGCCGCCCAGCGCGGAACTCAAGCCGGGACAGGTGGACCAGGACTCGCTCCCGCCGTACGACGTGCTGGACGACATTCTGGAACTCTACATCGAGTCCCACGCCTCGGTGGAGGCCATCGTGGAGGCCGGGTTCGACCGCGCGACGGTGGAGCGGATCGCGCGGATGGTGGACCGCAACGAGTACAAGCGGCGGCAGGCGGCGCCGGGGCTGCGCGTCTCGCCGAAGGCGTTCGGGATCGGGCGGCGGCTGCCGATTGTGATGCGGCGGACGCGGGTGGCGCGGGAGGCGGTGGCGTGACCGTTCCCGCCTCGGTGCCGAGGCGGGAAGGACCGAGGCGGGATGCTTCCCCAAAACAAAGTGTCCACTCGATTCAAGAGACGCTCTGGTTCTCCCGGGACAAACGTCGGCTTGCACGATGCGGCCTGATATAGAGATTTTATTCAGCGCCGCGCCTAACCAATACTCGTTAGCCAGCACTCAGCTTCTCCCACCCTAGACTCACCGATGGGTAAGATCAAAAACCCCTCGACGTTTGCGAGTCATTACAGCGTCGACCCGGCTGACATGGACAAGCTGGGTGTGCTGAATCCGACTCTCGGAGTTGATACGAATCTCTTCATTGATCCCCTACTCCTAGCTAAAAGTCAACACTCTGAGATATCGGGTCGGGGCGCTACCGACTACATCAAGCGATTTGATATAATTATCAAGCTATTAGCTGCTTCCAAACAGCACAACGACGTGGCCTGGCGAGGTGCACGTCACTTCTTTCGGTTTCATGAGATTCCTGACACCTGTCTTGGGTATGGTGCCTCTACGACGAAAGGCAGTGCTTTCGGCAAGAAGCTGATGGACCATGTGATGGTCACCGGCAAGGAGATCGTTGACCTCGGTATCACGGACCCGGATCTCTTTGTGGCCCTCGCCATCTTTGAAGAGGGCATAGGTCCTGATAGGATCAGCGACATGGCAACCAACGTCATTCTCAACGCGCTCGTAGCCTTCAATCACCGGATTCTCGACACTCTTGGCGTTCCGAAAGAGTTGTTCGAGATTGCAGGCCAGACGGTGGAGCTTGCGCGCAACCCTGTCAGTGGTCCTAACGACGCCGTCCTTCTCGTTCCTACTGACATTCTCAAACGTCTTCCCCTTGCGACAGATTGGGATGGGGTTGAGTCAGCAGCGGCTCATAACTCGGCGATGCGGAACCGGGTAAACCAGCACATCGGTCACCTATGGGCTGCCAAGACGAAGCGGGACAAACGGATTCTACGAGAGCAGGCGCTATCCAGCGCCGAAGCGTTCAAGACGCTGCTCGACCTGCTGCACGAGGCAAAGAACACTCCGTACGACGTGACTGCAGATCCGTTGGGACTCCGGCGGTGGGCAGAAACCGCGCAGGCAGTTACGCAGGCGCACCCCCTCAATCTTCTAGTTCCGAGAGACCTAGACCTCGATGGGGTTCACCAAGTTGTCTTGCAGATCGTAGCTCAGTTCAAGCAGCTAGTCGAGCACAACGGTCTCGCTAAGAGCCTCTGGAACGGCGGTAAGCATCTTCCTGAGTCCTATGCACAGCGCCTCTTCTTCGCAGTCGCGTACTCGTACTGCCGAGCAAACGATCTAGACTTGTCGCCGGAAGCAGATTCAGGCCGTGGACCTGTCGACTTCAAAGTCTCGAAAGGATTCAATCGGCGCGTTTTGGTCGAGGTTAAGCTGTCGTCCAACTCGAAAGTCGTCGCAGGCTACACGAAGCAGTTAGAGGCCTACAAGGCGGCAGAAGAATCGATCAGGGCGATTTTCCTCGTGCTGGACGTCGGCAAGATGGGCAAGAAGGACGAAGCTCTGTACAAGGCCCGGAATGACGCTGCCGGAGCTGGCGACCCCGTGTCTGATATCGAGATCGTGGATGCAATTCCCAAACCGTCAGCAAGCAAGCTATAAGCACCGTGCTGGTTAACCCGCCACTGGTATTAGGCGGAAGTCAGGGGGCTAACGGCGATTCCAGTCGATTCGGAGCCGTCGGCCATCGAACGAGACTGGTGGATCGATGCGACCGGCCGCTTCCGCTCACCGAGGCGGGAGCGGGCTACGCCTCCGGCTCCGTCGCGTCCTCCTCGGGGGTCTCCTCTGCTGGGACCGTGTCGTCCTCCGGCTCGTCGGGTGCGGCCGCGGCCTCGGTCGGCTCCGCCGCCTGCTCCTTCAGCTTCGCGATCTCGCGGATGCTCCCCTTCAGGTGCGCGCGCAGGTTGTCGTGCTCGGTGCGGAGTGCGGCGAGATCCTGCTTCAACTGGTCCCGCTCCGCGACCAGCGCCGTGCGCTCGGCCTGGAGGCCGTCGATCTCCGCCTTGACCTCGCGGAGGCGGGCCTTGGGGACGCGGATCGTGTCGGAGTCGGACATGGGCGGAGGTAAGCGCGGCCGAAGGTACCCGCCGGATGGGGCGCGGGGCAACGTCCGGCCCCGGTGCCCCGGCCGATCGCCCTGCCCGGGTGCCCGCCTCGGTGCTCCCGATCAGCACCGAGGCGGACCCAGAAGGACCACGGACCGCACGCGCCCGCCTCGGTCCTGCCATGACCGCACCGAGGCGGGGCGTCCTCTAGCTTTCGCGAGACGACTCCCACGCCCATGCCTCGCGCCTTCCTCGTTGCCGCCCTCCTCGGGCTCACAGCGCTGCCCGCCCTCGCGCAGCCCCTGTTCCCGGCCCCTGGTCGCGTCTTCACCGACTCGCGCCTCCCGACGGTCGAGATCACGATTCCCCCGGACACACTCGCGACCATCCTCGACCCGGCCAACGCGCAGTCCGACGTGGAGTACCGCGCCCGCTTCATCTGGGACGATGGCCTCCGACGAGACACGGTCCAGGAGATCGGTTTCCGCTTGCGCGGCAACACCTCGCGGGCAGCCGCCAAGAAGTCGTTCAAGGTGTCCTTCAACACGTACCGCCCCGGTCGGCAGTGGGAGGGGCTGGACAAGCTCAACCTCAACGGCGAGCACAACGACCCGTCCATCATCCGCTCCAACCTCTCGTGGCACGTGGTGCGCGAGGCCCGGGTGCCCGGGTCACGGGCCGGGTTCGCCCGGCTCCTCATCAATGACGCCGACTTCGGCGTGTACGCCAACATCGAGCACGTGGACGAGGAGTTCCTGGAGGCGCACTTCCGCGACGCATCGGGCACGCTCTTCAAGTGCCTCTTCCCAGCCGACCTTGACGACCTCGGCTCCAATCCGCAGACCTACCGCGACCTCGCGCCTTTCGGCCGCCCCGTCTACGAGTTGGTGCAGGGCGATGGCGACCACTCCGACCTCGTGCCGCTCATCGAGGCGCTCAACCGTCCGCCGCTCAGCGCCCTCCCCGATGCCATCGAGGAGCACCTCGATGTGAACGGATATCTCCGCGCTCTTGCCGTGGACGTGCTGATCGGCAACTGGGACGGCTACGCCTACAACCAGAACAACTTCTACCTCTACCTCGACCCCGAGATCGGCCGCTTCCGCTACCTCCCGTTCGACCTCGACAACACCCTCGGGATCGACTTCCTTGGGCGCGACTGGGGCACGCGGAACGTCTACGACTGGCCCCGAGGCACGGCCACCGGCGATCCGCCTCGGCCCCTCGCGAAGCGACTCCTCCAGGTCCCGGACTACCGCGACCGGTTTACGTTCTACCTCCGCCGCACGATGGAGGAGACGTTCACCTCCGGCGACCTGACGCCCCGGATCGACGCACTTCGGGCGCTCATCGAAGACGCCGCTGAAGCGGACCCCTTCCGGTCGCTCGACTACGGCTGGTCCTTGGACGACTTCCGCGCTTCGTTCACCGAGCCCCTCGGTGGGCACGTCGACTACGGCCTCGCGCCGTTCATCGCCACTCGCCGCCAGACCGCGCAGGCGCAGATCGAGACGGTGAATGTCCCGCCCCTACTGTCCGAACTGCGGATCTCCGAGCCCGTGCGGCTACCGGGCATCCCGCTGACCGTTCGCGTCTGGATCGAAGACGAGGCCACCCCCACATCCGCGCGGCTGTTCGTTCGCACCGAGGCGGGTTGGCAGGGCTCTGAGATGCAGCCCGAGGGCGACGGTGTCTATGCCGCCACGATGGGCCCCTTCGCGCCGGGCGAGACCGTCGCGTACTACGTGGAGGCGACCGACGAGCAGTCTCAGACCCGCACGGCGCCCCGCCTCGGTGCCGACGACCCAGAGACGGTCACCATTCGCACCCGAGGCGGCCAGAGCGGCCTCCACGTCAACGAACTCATGGCCTCCAACGACGCCACCCTCGCCGATCCGTTCGGTGAGTTCGACGACTGGATCGAGATCCACAACGCCTCCGCTGCCTCGGTGTCGCTCGCGGGCCTCTTCCTGACCGACGATCTCTCCCGGCCCGACCGCTTCGCGCTGCCCGACACCACCGTCGCGCCCGGCGGCTTCGTGATCGTCTGGGCCGACGACGACGAGGACCAGGGGCCGATGCACGCCCCTTTCCGCCTCTCCGCCGACGGCGAGGACGCCGCCCTCTTCGAGCCCGACGGCTCCGGAGGCTTTACGCTTGTGAGCGGCATCACGTTCGGCCCGCAGGAGACCGACGTGTCGTACGGGCGTGTCACAGACGGCGGGATCACCTGGACCCGGTTCGGCGACCCAACGCCCGGGGCCAGCAACAACACGGCGACCTCCACGGAGGACCCCACCGAGGCGGGTCGTCTCGCGCTGGTCTCAGTCGCGCCCAACCCGTTCCGCGAGGCGGTGTCGGTCACCGTCTCCCTTCCCGCGCCTGCTCGGCTGACCCTCGACCTGTTCGATGCGCTCGGCCGCCGGGTGGGCACGGTCTCTCGCGAGGCGTCCGCCGGACCGTCCCGCGTGGTGTGGGACCGCCCGCTCCCAGCCGGGACGTACCTCGCGCGGGTCACTGCCTTCTCCGCCTCGGGCCGTGCGGAGACCGAGGCGGTGCGCGTGACGGTCGTGCGTTGAGCCCGGTTGGCTCCGCCTCGGTGCCGAGGGGTCTCGCGCGACGCGAACCCAGTTGGAATCGGATCGAGCCTGCGGGAAGCATCGCACTCGCGCTGCCCGCAGGCTCGATCCGAGAGGTCGGCTACTCGCGCTCGTGAGCGCCGATGTCGAATCCCGCACCCTGCGGGCGCGCGGTTCCATCGAAGTCCACCCCTGGAATGTCTGCGTACTGCGCCGGGGTGGCGCTCGCGTCGATGGCCGGGCTCCCCGCGCCCAGTTCGAGCAACAGGCCCGTCAGAAGCGGATCCAGGCCCGTGACGTTGTTGGTTCCGGTGGTGGAAGACCCGCGCTGGAACGTCCCGTCGAAGTCGAAGAAGAGGTTGTAGTCGATATCCAGAGCCGCACCGCTTCCGTCACGGTCAGTGGAATCGAACACGAACTGATCGCCCGACTGGAACCCGGCCTGCCCGACGAAGATGTTGCCCGCGATGACGACGAGGTCTGGGGACGTGGGCGCCGGGAAGGTCTCCACGATCGAGGTCGTCGAACCGAACCGGGCGTCCGGCGACACCTGGACGGTGTTGTTCACAAAGGAGAACCGATCTGTCCAGAGGTCCAGGTTGCCAAAGCGGAGGCCGTCAAATCCGCGGACGCCATCGAAGACGTTGTTGCGGACGATGAGCGAGCCGGAGCCGTCCGTGCGGCCCGGGCTGGTGAGCAGGGCCAGCGAGCC
>JBCCPW010000049.1:0-12023 GCA_039024735.1 Bacteroidota bacterium | reverse complement strand
TCTTTGCCCGTCCGGCCCACGCGCAGGCGCCCCCTTCGCCGGAGCGCGTCGTGGAACTCGCCGTGCGAGGCCAGACCGACGCGGTGCTCGCGGCGCTCGATGCGGGCGCCGACCCCAACCGCGCGGCGCCCATTGAGGAGTCCCTGCGCGATCCCCTCACGCCGCTCATGGCGGCGGCATGGCGCAACCGCACCGAGACGGTCCGGGCGCTCCTCGCGGCAGGAGCGGACGTGATGCAGACCGATCCCAACGGCAACACCGCGCTCCGGTGGGCCGCCGACGGACGCGCCACCGAGGCGGCCCGGGTGCTCCTCGCGGCAGGTGTCCCGCTCGGGGTGCCGAACGCGGAGGGCACCACGCCGTCGGGCTGGGCCGCCTTCGTGGGCGCCGCGGACGTGCTGGCCCTGCTGCTTGATGTGGGCGCGGACCCCGAGACACGGGACGCCAGCGGCCGGACGCTGCTGCATCGCGCCATTAAGACGTACGGGGAGAGCTACGGGGGCATCGAGACGGTGGCGGTGCTCCTCGCGCGAGGCGCCGACCCCACCGCTCGTACCACGGACGGGAGCACGCCGCTCCACCGCGCCGCCTCGGACACGCCCGGTGCCTTCGCCGTGAGCGCGCTCCTGCTGGAGGCAGGCGCCGATCCCGCCGCTCGCGATCGCAACGGCCGCACCCCGTCGGATCTCGCGATGCAGCGCGGTGGCCTCCAACTGGCGGCGCTCTACGGCGGAGACGCGGCCGCGCGGGCTCAGGCCGCCCTCGCCGTCGCCATCGTGCGCGGGGACCCCGTGGCTCTGCGCGAGGCCCTCGCCGCAGGCGCCGACCCGAACGCGGGCGTGGACGGCAACACGTTCTTCGCCTCGTCCTTCATCGACGACGGCGGGCCGCTCCACCTCGCGGCGCTCGTGGGCACCCCCGAGGTCATCGCGGCGCTCGTGGCGGGTGGGGCCGAGGCGGGCGCGGTGACCGCCTCGGGGCAGCCGCCGCTCAAGGTCGCGGCGGACATCGGCCGCCTCGGTGCGGTGGAGGCGCTCCTCGCCTCGGGCGCGAGCCCGGAGAGCACCACCACCCGCCCCTTCCTCGGGATGGAGCCCCTCCACTGGGCCGCGACGGGCGGCCACGCCGAGATCGTGCGGGTGCTCCTCGCCGCAGGCGCCAGCCCGACGATCACGACGAACGCCACGATGGGCTACGGCTACAACGCCCTCGGCTTCGCCATCCACCACGGCCACACCGAGGCGGTCCGGGTGCTCCTTGACGCCGGGATGGAGACGGATCACGTCGGTGATGCGCCCACGTCTGCGCTCAGCCTCGCGATGGATCGGGGCTGGCCGGAGATCGAGGCGGTCCTCCGCGAGCGCGGGGCCAAGACCGACGCCGAACTCAACGCGGAGCGGATCCAGCGGATCGTCGCGGAGAGCGGGCCCGAGGCGGCCTGGAACGCCGTGCTCTCCGACGGTGACCTCCAGACCCTGCGGCTGCTCCTCGCGGATGGACACCCTCCGCCCGCGACGGCCCTCCGCCGTGCCATCTACAGCCTCCAGGACGACCTGGACCTCGTGGGCGCGCTCGTGTCCGCAGGTGCCGACGTGGACGCCGCCGGGATCGGCGGCAACACCGCGCTCCACGACACCGCGGCGGACGGCCTCGTCGGTCTGGTCGCGGCCCTCCTCGGTGCGGGTGCTGATCCCGGTGTCGAGAACGAGCAGGGGCAGACGCCGCTCGACCTCGCGCGAGAATGGGGCGACGAGGACCTCATCGCGCTCTTCCCTTCCAGCACCGAGTAGCCATGCGTTTCCTCCTGCCCGTCGTCCTCGTTGCCTTGGCGGCGTGCTCCGCCCGCCCGCCGGAGCCCGGCGTCACTCCCAGCGATGGACCGTCCGAGACAGACCCCGTGGGCGACGATTTCAGCGTCGTCCTGCCGCCGTTTCATCAGGCCGCGCTGGACGGTGACGCCGAGGCCATCGAGCAGCACCTCGCGGAGGGCGCGGACCTCGACGCCTTCGCGCAGATTGCGCCCCCACCGGATGCCGTCGTCACGCCGCTCCACTGCGCCGCCGCGGCCGGGCACGCCGCCATCGTCCGTCGGCTGATCGAGGCGGGGGCGGACGTGGAGGCTCGAAGTTCGTTCTTTGGCTCGCCCCTGACCCTCGCGTCTACGGGAGATGCCACTCCCGAGGTGATCCGAATCCTCCTGAGCGCAGGCGCGGACCCCAACGTGCCCAACGGCGAATTGCAGACGCCGCTCCACCGGGCAGTGGGGGACGGGGCCGTGGACCTCGCCGCGCTCCTCCTCGGTGCGGGCGCTGACCCCACTCTCGAAGACGATCAGGGCCAGACCCCGCTCGACATCGCGAGAGAGTGGGACGACGACGACCTCATCGCCCTGCTCACGCGCGAGGCGGGCGACGAGTAGTCCCGCCTCGGTGGTGAGGCGCCCGTGCACCGAGGCGGGGCCCCTCCCCTTTTCTCGGGAGGCCGCAGCGAGGTCGGGCCGTTAGACTGCCTGGGCACACACATGACGATCATGCGTCGCATCTGCCCCCTGCTTGTCGTCCTGCTGACGGTCCTCGTCAGCGCGCCCGATGCCCTCGCGCAGGACCCGCCCGGCCTCGGCTTCGCGTTCGTGCCAGAGGCCGAGGGCCTCCGCGTCACCACCCTCGCCGACGATGGCCCGGCAGGCCCCGCCGGGCTCCTCGTGGGCGATGTCGTCACCGCGGTCAGCGGGAAGGCCATGCCCGGTCTGGAGCGAGAGGCTATCGCCGAATGGCTCGCGGCCGTCAACGGCGCCGGGCTGCCCGTCACGCTGGACGTGGCGCGAGACGGAGGCGTGCGCAAGGTCGAGATCACGCCTGCGCCCTACAGCCGCGTGGCTCTCCAGGCCAAGACCGAGGCGGAGGCGGTCTTCGACTCGCTCGACACCGAGACGTTCGTCGATCTGTTGGAGGCGCTCGGCTCCGCCTTCGGCTCCTCGCCGGAACTGGAAGCCTTCCGCGAGGCGATGGACAAGCCGCCCTACAACCGGACCGTGCAGCGCGAAGGGGACGATCTCGTGATCGCATCCACGACGTGCACGGTGCGGATCACCGTCTCGGGCGGGTTGGTCGTCACGTCCACAGAGCGCGGGGCCTCGTTCCGCGTGGATGGACCCGGCCTCTGGGTGAAGTGCTCCGGCGATCCCTACGAGCCCGCCGATGTGGTTCTGGACGTGGACACGTCCTCCAACCGGGACCGGGCCGTGGAGACGCTCCAGGCGCTGATCCGCACCTGGGACGCGGCCCCCTCCGCCTCGGTGCCGGGTCCGACCGACCCGGCGCAGACAACCGGTTGCATCGAGGGCGACTGCACGGACGGCACCGGGACCTGGCGCTACGCCTCCGGCGCGACGTACGCCGGGACCTGGCGGGAGGGCACGCGCCACGGGGAGGGCACCTACACGTTCGCGAACGGCATGACGTTCTTCGGTGAGTGGGTGGACGGGGCGCGCGTGCAGGGCCGCGAGACCTACGAGAGCGGGGGCACCTACGACGGCGAGTACGCGAACGACAAGCGCCACGGCACCGGCACCTACACCTTCCCGAGCGGCAACGTCTACACGGGCGCGTGGATGGAGGGCAAACGCACGGGCTACGGCATCATGGTCTACGCCAACGACGACACCTACGCAGGCAACTGGCACGAGGGCAAACGCCACGGCCTCGGCAGCTACACCTGGGCTGAAACCGGCATGACGTTCACCGGGACATGGGCCGATGGTACCCGCGTGCAGGGCCGCGAGACGTTCACCGACGGCCGCGTCTACCAGGGCGCCTACGCGAACGACAAGCGCCACGGCCAGGGCACGATGACCTACCCGGACGGGCGCGTCGAGACCGGGACGTGGCGCGAGGGCGCCTTCGTGGCGGTCGCCTCCCAACCTTCAGCCTCGCAGCCTGCGGCGGTCCCCGCCTCGGCACCGAGGCGGACCGACCCGGCGGATTCCGCACCCACCGACGTCTGCACCTCGGGTACCTGCACCGATGGGACGGGCACCATGCGCTACGCCTCGGGCCAGACCTTCACGGGCACCTTCCGCGATGGGCGGCCCGTCCGCGGCCTCTTTACCATATTCAACGGCGATACCTACGACGGCGAGTTGAACGCCGAGGCTCGGTTCCACGGACAGGCCCTCTACACCTTCGGCCCCGGCGAGTACGAGGGGGAAACGTTCCAGGGCACCTTCGCGAACGGCGCGCCCACCTCGGGCACCTATACCTGGGCCGACGGCCAGACCTACACCGGCGACTGGGACGGCTGGGTCCGCACCGGTCAGGGCGTGATGAAATACGTCAATGGCAACGTCTACGACGGCGGCTGGCGCGACGGGGACCGCCACGGGCGCGGTACGTTCACGTGGCCGAGTGGCGCCACCTTCACGGGCGACTGGGTGGACAACGACCGTGTTCGAGGCCGCGAGACGTACACCAGCGGGAACGTCTACGAGGGCGCCTACGCCGACGACAAGCGCCACGGCCAGGGCACGATGACCTACACCTCTGGAACCGTGTACACGGGCGGGTGGGTGGCAGGCGAGCGCGTGGGCCAGGGCACGTTCACGTGGCCGAGCGGCGCCACCTTCACGGGCACCTGGGTCGCCAACTCGCGCACCCAGGGCGTCCACCGCTATGCGGACGGGCGCGTCTACGAGGGCGCGTACAAGAACGACAGGCCCCATGGCACCGGCACGATGACCCACCCCGGTGGCCGGGTGGAGCGAGGCGAGTGGGAGGGGGGCACCTTCCTCGGCTCCGCAGACTGACCGCTCCCGCCTCGGTCACGAGCCCACCGAGGCGGTCCCACCCGACCCATGCGATTCTTCCTCCTTGCTGCGCTGGCCCTCACCATCAGCACGACGGCTGCGCGCGCCCAAGGCCCCTGCGCGGGCGTGGACATCTCGACGTACGCCCCAGAGATACGTGTCGACCTGCACGACGCCCACCAGTGGGACGCTGGCGACACCGCCACGCCCACCTACACCCAGGTCGCGGACCAAGACGGCAACGCTCGCTTCGAGTATCTCGACGTCGGTGACTACGTCGTGCTGGCCTCGCTCAACGACTATCACGCGACCCCGGCCCGGTTCTCGTGCCTCTCCGCGACGCGCTCGCGGCTGCATCTCGACGTCAGGCGAGTGCCGAGCACCGCCGCCACCCGCAGTCCAGACTGCCCACGGCTCCACGAGGCCGAGACCGCCGAGCACGTCCGCTGCGCCATCGACGCGGGCGCCGACGTGAACGCGCCCGTCCCGAACGAGGGCGGCGCCACACCGCTCCACATCGCCGCGGGATGGGACCGCGCCGAGGTGGTCCGCGCTCTTCTCGACGCCGGGGCGGAGATGGAGGCACGCGACGAGGGGGGCATGACCCCGCTCCTCTCCGCCGCCGACGGGCCCGGCACCGAGGCCCTCCGCCTCCTCCTCAACGCAGGCGCCGATCCCCTCGTGACTGCGACCGACTTCGAGGGCAACGGCGCGATGCACTACGCCGTTCGCGTGGAGAACGCTGAGGCCATCCAGTTCCTCACCGAGGCGGGCGTGCCCGTGGACCAGCGCGCGGGCGAGGGCATGACGGCGCTCATGCAGGCCGTCGGCTACGGCGGGCGCAGCCTGGAGACCGTCCGCCTCCTGCTCCGCCTCGGTGCGAGCGTGATCGCCACCGACGACAGCGGCGACACGCCGCTTCACTGGACGGCCCGCTGGGACGGCACGGACGCCGCCCGGATCCTGCTGGAGGCAGGCGCCGACCCGAACGCTGTAGCAGAACGATTCGGCTACACCCCGCTCCACACCGCCTTTCTGTTCTCCACCGAGGCGGCGCTCGTCCCGCTGCTGCTGGAAGCAGGCGCCGACCCTCGCGCCGTGACCGCCGACGGCCGGACCGTCCTCGACACCGCCGAGGAGATGGCCGACTCGGAGTACGCGGACCAAGCCGCTGCACGGGCAGTGCTCCAATCGGCACTCGCCGAGTGACCTCTCGCGCGTGGTCGGCGGCAGAGGGGAGCCCACGGTTCAGGCCGGCCTCCGGCCCGGCGATCCGGGCGTCTCGTCCATTCGCCAGACGTTTGTGATCGAGATGCAACATTCGTCCCGTAGTTACCGGTACGGAACCCTCCTGTCCATCCGCCGCCATCCCCATGCTCGCGTTGCAACTCGCGGTCCCGGCGGCGCTCCTCCTGCTGCTCGTTCTCGCCTCGCGTCAGCGCGAGAAGGCCCCCACCGACAGCTAAGCCGCGCTCCCGGCACCGGACATTCTCTCCCGTCTCCTCGGGCCTCCCACGCCCCGCCGTCTTCGGATGGCGGGGCGTTTTGTATTCTCTCGCTAGGCTGGCGGAGCTACCGCGCGACGACAACGGGAACGGACACCGTTTCACCGGCCGACACCGCGCGCAACCGGTACACGCCCGGCGCGAGGCTGCTCGTGTCTACCTCGGCCACGCCTCCCGCCAGCCGGACGACCGCGGCAACCTCCCGGCCCTGTGAATCGAGAACGGTGAATCGAACCGCCTGCCCGAACGCGACGCCCTCCACGGCGACCCTCGCGCGACCTCCGGCCGGATTCGGAGTCACCGCACCGAGACCGAAGCCGCCCGATACCGGCGGCTCTACGGATCCGCTCGGTAGTGCCGTCGCGCGGAGCACGAAGAGACCGTACACCTGATCCGAGACGATCAGCGTCCCGCTCTCGAAAAACGGATAGACGCTCCACGCCCCGTCGAAGTCGTCGCGGACGCCGTCGAGCGAGGCTGGGAACGTGTCGAAGAACGCCGCGAGGGAGAGCGCGCCGGCACCGATCTCCGCGAGGTCGAGGATGCGAAGACCGTGGTTGTAGTTGGCCTCGTACGCGAAGCCATCGCGGACGTAGAGGTTGTGATCGACGGTGTTCGTGTCGTGCTCGTAGGCAAACGCGAAGCCCGGGTTGTCGAGGTCTTCCACGTCCATCACGAGGGTGCGCGTGGACTGCCCAAAGGTCTCGTCGCCTTCGTCGTTGACGAGAAGGAAGCGCCCGTCGTCGGTCAGCCAGCCCTGGTGTGTGTAGCCCGGCGAGGGGTAGAACCCGTTCGCGATGGAGAGGATGTTCTGCGGGTCCGTCACGTCTGTAATCTCGATGCGGTCCTCGTTAAAGCCGAAGCAGATCTGGTGGCCGGAATAGTCCGCGTCGGGTCCGTTGTACGTCACGCACTGCGCATCGTGGGTGTAGCCTCCGCCGGAGTAGCACGCCAGTTGGGCGGGTGCACCGGGCGTGGAGAGGTCGTAGATGTCCAGCCCGCCGCCGCACTGCCCGCCAACGGAGTAGGCCCGTGCCGCCTCCGTGTCCACCGCGATGTTGTGCGCGTTAAACCGCCCCACTCGCGCGTTGGCAGTGAATGTGCGCGAGGCGTCCTCGGAGAGCCCGCGAAGCTGGCGAAGGTCGAACACTTGGACGCCGTGGTTCGCAGCCTCGCTGACGATGTAGGCGTGATTCGCGTGGACCTTCACATCGCGCCACGTGCTGGGGCCGGTGGCAGTTGGCAGCCGGCCGATCGGGACCGGCGCCTCGGGGGTTGTCACGTCTACGAATGCGGTGCCGTTGCTCACGCCCACGAGCGCGTACTCACGGCCCGTCTGCTCGTCAGTCCAGCCCCAGATGTCGTTGAGGCACGCGCGGGAGGGGCACTGCGCGAACGGCGGCGCGCCGAGGTCCTGTGGCGAGATCCTCGCGAGGAGATCTACACCGTCGCAGGCATATGTGGTGCCGGAGCCGTCGGTGACGGTGCCGTTCGTGCACGGCTGCGCGCTGGCAGTGCCCGTCAGCAGGGCGAGCGCGAGGGGGAGAAATCGCATGAGGGACAAGTTGGACATTTTGAAACTACGGCGCGGGTTCGTCTCTCGCCTCGGGCGGGCCCCGCCCGACTGGCAGGGCTATCGCATACTCGTCCACGGGTTCAATCCGGCGGACTCTGCGATAGCATCCGGCTGTTCCGCTCGCGCCGGTCCCGCATGGATTCCCGCCTTCGCGCTGTCAGGGGTAGGTCTTCACGAAAGGGCGGCCAAGTCGCCTCCTGCGCCCCCTACAGCGTCATGCCCGCGAAAGCGGGAATCCAGAGTGATGAGCAGAGATCGCGCTTCCTCGCGGGAGTGTTTCAGGGAGGAAGCTGCACCACCTAGAGCGCCCGTCCGAGGCACTGGCGGTCGTCGTGCGGGGCCTTCCCGATACACTGGATTCCGGCTCGTCGGCCGGAATGACGGTGTGGGGGAAGAGGTGCTGGAGTGTGAAAGCCTACCCCTACCAGCGCCTTCGCGGGAGTGACGGTGTAAAGGTCAGGGAGTATGCGATAGCCCTGGCCCGATTGGCGGCCGATCTCGCCGGGCGCAGCCGCCAGTTGGTCACAGCCCCTCGGCGGCGTCTCCGCGCACGATACCGCCGCCCGCCGCCTGGACGCGCGCCGTGACGAGCACCTCCTGCACGTTGACGTGCGGCGGCTGCTCCGCGACCCACCCGATGGCCTCGGCCACGTCCTCGGCCGTGAGCGCGTGCGTGTCCGCGTAGACCGCCTCGGCGCGAGGGCGGTCGCCGCCGAAGCGGATGAGTGAGAAGTCGGTCTCCACCATGCCCGGCGAGACGAGCGAGACGCGGACGGGTGTCCCGAGGAGGTCCTGCTTGAGCCCCAGCGCGATAGCCCCGACGGCGTGCTTGGTGGCGCAGTAGACCGTCCCGCCGGGATAGACGAAGTGCCCCGCCGTGGAGCCGAGCAGGATGACGTGCCCCCGCCCGCGCTCCAGCATCCCGGGCACGAACGCCCGGATACCGTTCAGGACGCCCTTGACGTTCGTGTCCACCATCTGGTCCACGTCGGCGGCGGTGTTCTCCCAGACGGGCACGAGCCGCCTCGCGAGGCCCGCGTTGAGGACGGCCACGTCCGCCTCGGTGCCCTCGCGGGCGAGGTCGGCAGCGGCGCGGACGTGGGCGTTGGGATCGGAGACATCGAGGGCGAGCGTGCGCGCCGTGCCGGAGCCGTGGGCGGCGTCCAACTCCGCCGCGAGCGCACCGAGGCGGTCGGCGGAGCGGGCGGCGAGGATGACGCGATGGCCTCGCGAGGCGAACACGCGGGCGGTGGCCGCGCCGATCCCGGCGGAGGCGCCCGTGATGAAGACGGTGACGGGCATGGGGGAGGGGTCAGCGCTCGAACGTCCCGCGCACGACAGTCTCGCCCTCGCGGACGTGCCAGCGCCCTCGCGCCATCACGTCGCGGGGCCGGTGGTCGTCCCCGAGCACGACGAGGTCGGCGTCAAGGCCGGGAGCGATCCGGCCCTTGCGGTGGAGGCGGAGGAGCGCGGCGGGGTTGTGGGTCATCGGCGCGAGGGCAACCGCCTCGGGCATGCCGCTCGCGAGGAGCCGCGCGAGGAGGTCGGCCATCGCGCCGCTCGTGGCGAAGTCCATGCGCAGCAGCTCGCCCTGCGCGTCGAAGTGGGGGAGGCAGCCGCCGCCATCGGACGAGACCGTGAGGCGGTCGGCGGGGAGGTCCGTCGCAGCGAACGCGCGGACCGCCTCGGCGGCGTCCACCTCGTCCGCCGTGGCATGCTCGGGCGGGAAGGCCGTCACGTCCACCGTCGCACCGAGGCGGGCGAACTCCAGAGCCTCATCCCAGAGCGCGCGGCGGCGGTTGACGTGGGTCGGGTGGAGCGTCCGGGGCGGGATCTCCGTCGTCTGCAGGATCTCGCGGAGCATCGCGAGGCCACGCGGGCCGTCACCGAGGTGGCAGTGGAGCACGCCCGCCTTGCCGGTCATCAGGCCGCCCACGTGGCAGTCCGCCGCGACGCGGGCGACCTCGGTCACGGTCGGCTGGGAGGAGCGATGATCGCTGAGGGCCAACTCCCCGAAGCCGATGATCTCGGCGATGTGCGCGAGGTCGCCCCGGACGGATCCCGTGAGGGTCGTCGGCGGGAGGTGATAGCCGCCGGTCCAGGCCCAGGCGCTGATCCCCTCGCGGCGGAGCGCGCGGACCTGCCGGAGGAGCCCGGCGGTCGAGCGCGTCGAGTCGTCCGTGCCGAGGAGGCCGACCACGCTCGTGACGCCTGCGCGAGTGTAGGCAGTGAGCGGAGGAGCGGGCGCGGCGGTCTCCGGCCCGGCCTCGCCGCCGCCGCCGGTCACGTGGACGTGCGCGTCGATCAGACCGGGAATGAGCCGGGCTCCCTTCAGGTCCACCGTCTCCACGTCCACCCCACCGAGGCGGGGCCGGTCGGCGGTGGCGGCCAGAATCTCCCCGCCGCCCACGAGCACGTGCCGCCGCCCGAGCGGTTCGGGCGCGAAGACCTCGGCGTCGGTGAGCAGGTGGAGCATGGCGCGGATGGGGGAGCGCCCGGAAGCTACCCCGCGAGTCTCCCCGCCTCAGTGGGCCGTGAGGAGAGCGAAGCGAAACGGAGGGTGTTCTCTCGGCGCTCCTCACTCGCGTCGACACCCCCACCCGCTTCGTGGGAGCCCCCTCAAGGGGGCCGACGGATTCGGGTCCTCTCCGCCTCGGTCCCGCCGATCATGGGCCTGTCGCTCCCCACAGACAAACCACCACCGAGGCGGTCCCTGGTCGGTCGTCTGTCCCGAACACAGCACCGAGGCGGGCCGACCCGGCTACTGCACGCCGATCCGGATCGTCTCGCGCGTGTACGTCCGCACGATCCGGCCGCCGTGGCGCGCGGGCGAGTAGACCCGGCGCTGCACCGCCTCGGCCACGCTCGCCTCCATCCCGTGCGGAAGCTGCGCCACGCGCTCCTCGCGCCCGCGCCGGTCGATCACGAACCGCTCGACGATCTCGAAGCTTTCCACGCGTCCCCCCTCGGTGACGAGGATCTCGACCACCGCGCGGCCCTCCACTCCGGCGCGTCGGGCGGCGTCCGGGTACTCCGGCCAGCGGACCATCCGGTTGCGCGGCAGCGTGTCCGGGTTGCGGACCAGCACCGGGCCGTCTCCCTGCGCCCCGCTCGTTGCCGGGGTCGTGCCCGGAGGCCCGGACCGAGGCGGCCCCGGCGGAACGGGCGGGGCAGGCGGACCCGGAGGCGCCGGGCGCGGCGTCGTCTCGCGGACCTCGAACGGCGTTACCTCGAACTCTTCCACCTCGATCAGGTCCTCCACCTCGACGGGCGGAATGTCCAGGTCGGACGGGGGCGGCGGCGGTGGCGCGAGGGCGGCAGGCGGAGGCGCTACTGTCGTCTGAGGGACCTCCACCAACTCCACGGGCAGGATCTCGCGCTCCGTGTGGAACACCGCCTTGGGCTCCGCCGCGCGTCCCGGCCACATCACCAGGGTCAGCGCGAGGGCGAGGGCCAGCGCCGTGCCCGCCAGCGTCCGCGTCGCGACGTGGGGGTCGCGCTCGGTGGGGAAGCGGGAACGGCGGAGGGACACGGCGGGAGAACGTGCGAGGAGTCGTCTTCGCGCGAGAGCAGAACCGCGCGAGGATACGCGGGGGCGGTCGCGGCGTGGCGTGCGGAGCCGGTGGATCGTGCGGCAGGCGCGATGAGCCGCCCCGCCTCGGTGCCGAGGCGGAAGCCCTCGCGCGGGACGCTCCGCCTCCGTACCGTACGGGACACGCCCCCAGTTGCCGTGAGCACACCGACATACGACGAGGTCAAAGCCCTGTTCATCGACGTGCAGGGGCTCTCCCGCGAGGACCGCGAGGCGCGGCTCCGCACGGTGGCCCCCGCGCTCCGCACCGAGGTGGAGGCCCTGCTCTCCGCCAGTTCCTCCCTGGACGATGCGTTCATGGAGCCCGTCCTCCACGTCACGGAGATCCTGGACGCCGACCCCCTCCTCGGTACCACCATCGGCGCCTTCGAGGTGGAGCGCGTGATCGGCGAGGGCGGGATGGGACGGGTCTACGCCGCCTCGCGCGCGGACGGCGCCTTCGAGCAGACGGTCGCGCTGAAGGTGGTCAAGCGCGGGATGGACACCGAGGCGGTGCTCCGCCGCTTCCAGGCCGAGCGGCGCATCCTCGCGAGGCTGCACCACCCCGGC
>JBCCPW010000048.1:0-12231 GCA_039024735.1 Bacteroidota bacterium | reverse complement strand
TACGACGCCACCCGCCTCGGGTCTGCCAAAGACGGAGCGCTCTTTCTCTCCGACCGGTTCGTCTTCCAGAACAACGACCTGCAAACGCCTCGCGCGGTTCGCTACGAGGACATCGTGGGGGTCGGAAGCAAGCGGCAACTCCTCGGGGGGCGCCGGGTGGAGGTGGAGATCAACCGGGGACGCGCGACGATCACCGAAACTCTCGATTTCTCCGCCCAAGCCGGGGCGGCGGAGTTCGTGGAGCGGTTCCTGCACGAGGCCATGCTGCGGAGCGCCTCCGCCTCGGTACCCACGCGGACCAATCGCGCGGCGGTGGAGGGGGCCCTGAACCGCCTCGTCTCCTCCGGAGCGCTCACCGAGGCGGACCGGGCCGCGATGCTGGCGGTGCTCTCCTGAACGCGCACGCCCGGCCCTCCGAGGAGAACCGGGCGTGCGGTGTGTGGGCCGCTGGTGGGGCCGCGGTCAGCGCGTGGCTGTTACCGTGTGACGGTGATCCGCTGGACCGTGTCGAACGTGTCGCCCGTAGCGCGGACGACGTAGGTGCCCGCCGGCAGGTCGCTCACCTGAAGCTCCATCCGGCGGGAGATGCCACCCGGAAGCTCGCCCTCGAACACGCGGGAGACCTCGCGCCCGAGCATGTCGAACACGCCGACGCGCACGGTCTCGGTCTCGGCCACCATCAGGGTGAAGTTCGCCGAGGAGCGCACGGGGTTGGGCCCGATGGGAGTGAAGGCGTAGCCGTCCGGCAGCGCGCCTGGTTCCACGGCCACGCCAATGTCGCCCGCCATGATGGTGGCGTCTGGCGTCGCGTCGAACGCGTAGTCCAAGAGCGTGAGCTGCGTGGCGTCCTCGTTGATCGCGATGCGCGCCCAGCCGTAGTGCGTGGTGCCCCCGCCTGCCTGGAACCGGAACCCGACGAAGCCCTCCACTCCGACGAAGTTGTAGTACGGGTTGCCGTTGAAGATGCTCGCCAGGACCCCCACGTTGAAAACGTCGCCGTCCTCAAAGTTGAGGTTGGCATCCACCGGGGATCCGTTGGAAAGGCGGCTCGCAGAGCCGATCCGCGGGTTGTCGAAGTACTGAGCGTCGCTCCCGGCGACGGCGTTGATGGCGGCCGCCGCAGAGTTGGCGCTCGCCATGTTCATGCGGGCCGCCGTGTTGGGGCCGCCTCCCGCGTTGCCCAGGAACCGCATGTCGTCCGTTCCATCTCCGTCGAAGTCGAGGAGGATCTCTTCACCGATCCCGATGACGGCGTCTGGCTCTACGTCGGTGTAGACCACCTGTCCGGAGGCGGCAGGGGCGACGGCGAGGGCCGCGCCCGCGGTCGCGGAGTAGGCGGCGAGGCGCTTGGCGAGGGGGGAGGGAGTAGCTCTGGAGGCCATACGCAAAGGGGGGAGAGAGGGCCGCATGATAAACCGAGGACAAGCCGTCCGCTCGCATTTAGCCGGAAGCGGTTTCGGCCCCGCGTTTCAGGTGGTGCGTGGCTCGGACGGGGTCATCGAGGTGAACGCGGTACAACTCCGCCAGATGGATGTGCGCCCGGCGGAGCCCGGGGTTTTGCGCGAGGGCGACCTCGAACGCCTCGGCGGCTCGCGCGTGATCGCCGAGAGCCTGAAGCGCCTCGCCAAGCGCGAAGTGCGCGACGGGAAAGTGGTACTGCAACGCGATGGCGTCCAGCGCCGAGGCGGCCGCTTCCTCGTACCGACCGGTTCTCACGCGCACCCACGCGAGGCCTCGGTGCGCGGCTTG
This sequence comes from Bacteroidota bacterium, assembly GCA_039024735.1. Lineage (GTDB taxonomy): Bacteria > Bacteroidota > Rhodothermia > Rhodothermales > Rubricoccaceae > Rubricoccus. The sequence continues at coordinate 10,482 of JBCCPW010000048.1, read as the reverse complement.
AAGGTGCGGGTCCACGGCGAGCGCTCGTTCAAACGCCCGCTCCGCGTCGTTCCATCGCCGGAGTTGCGCCAGCGCCTCGCCGAACCGCACGCTCAGCACCGGAAACCGCTCGCCTCCGACGCTCTCAGTCGCGGTCTCGAACTCCTGCATGGCCGCATCGGGCTTTCCTTCGGCGAGGAGGATCAGGCCGCGATGGTAGCGGGCTCCGGGGGAGCCGTTCTCCAACAGTCCGGAGAAGAAGGCCCGAGCCTTTCGCATCTGGTCGGGCGATTGCGGCGCCTCGCCCTCATCCGCCTCGGTGATCTGTTGCTCGGTCCGCGCGATGGCTGCGTCCAGCGTCTCCAGGCGGTCGCGCAGAAGCTCCTTGTGGGCTGCGACCGTGGCGTCGAGCGCGCGGTGCGCCTCCTCGTACTGGCCGAGGTGGCGGAGGCACTCCGCGAGGCGAAGGCCATAGCGAGTGGCCTTCGGGTCCGCCTCGGCGATGGTCTGAAGCACGTCGCGAGCCTCCTCGTACTTCCCGCGAGACATGAGCACGCGCCCGAGATAGAACCGCGATTCGCGCATGTCTCGCTCCACGGAAGCGGCTCCGTGTCCGGGCTCGATGTACCCCAACTCCACGAGTTGTCGCATCGCGTCTTGCTCTGCCAGCGGGTCGCGACGGGCATCTGGGGGGTGGCGGCCGTCGTCGCCGGGGACGTCTTCCCAGGTCTCGATGGTGCCCGCCTCGGGTGGGGTCTCGAACGCGTTGACGAGCACCCGCCCCGGCATATCTCGACCGGCGGGCAGGCCAAAGAGCGAAAGCACCGTCGGTGCGATGTCCAGCAGGCTTGCGCCGTAGACGCGTTCGTCGCGGCGGATGCCGGGGCCCGCCATCGCGAGGACGCCAAACGAGCGGTGCTCGGCGGCCGGTCCGGCGGGCTCGAACGGGAGCTGGAGCGGGCGGAGGTGGTCGGAGTGAAACCCGTGGTCCGAGAGGAGCAGGACCGTGGTGTCGTCGTCCACGAGGTCGAGGAGACCCCCGAGCATCATGTCGTGGAAGCGGTAGCTCGCCGTGACGACGCCCTTGTACCGCTCGAAGAGCACGTCCGAGATGCCCGGTCGCTGCGGCGGGTGGTACTTCATGAAGGCGTGCGCGAAGTGGTCCAGCGCGTCGTAGTAGACGGCGGTCAGGTCCCACTCGGTGTGCTCCAGAAGCCACGTCGCTGCGGCGTGGATGGTGGCGGCCTCGCCGAGCGACCGCGCGACGTGACCGAGGCGCTGATCCGCCTCGGGGATCTCTGCTGCCAGCGGCACGAACGGCAGCAGATGGTTCCCGGTGAACTCCTGCGGATGGATCCGAAGGCTCTCCATCGTCCCCGCGAGGTCGGGCGGGTGGACCGCTCCCTCGGGCATCGGGTGCGGCCGTGCCACCGGCCCACCGACGCGGTGGTAGAGGTTGGACACCATCGCGCCACGGATGGGCTCAGCGGGATGGCTCGGCCACCACCCGACGACGTTCGAGCGCAGCCCGGACTGATGAAGGATGTTCCAGAGCGCCTTGACGCGCCGCGAGGTCCCGAGGACGGGCCGCATGGCCTCGCCGGAATCGTCGGGCTCCACGAAGCCAAGGACGCCGTGTTCGTCGGCGGTTTTGCCCGTGGCGATGCTCGTCCAGAGGAGGGGCGAGAGCGGCGGGTCCAGCGTGGCGAGGTTGCCCCTCACGCCCCGCTCCACGAGCCGCTGGAGTGAGGGCATCTGCCCGGCCTCCATCATCGGGGTGATGAGCTTCCAGTCGGCGGCGTCCCAGCCGATCAGCAGGACACGTTTCGCGAGGCGGGTCGGCATCAGGCGCGCTGGCGGTAGAGGTCGGGGGCGACCACGTCGGCCATCGCACCGAGGCGGAGGGGGCGGCCATCAGGCGTGGTGCCAAGGGCGTCCCCGATGCGAGCGGCGGCTCGCGCCGGATCGGCGACGACCTCGGCGTAGCGGAGCGTGACCGCCTCGGCATGTGCGTCGGCCCAGGCGTGGGCGGCGCGAAGATGGCGGGCGTAGACGGAGCGGAGAGCGTCCGCGTCCCCGGCTTCGCGGCCGGACCGGGCGAGCATCGCGCGTTGCGAGCGGAGCACCTCGTCCAGGTCTCGCTCGATGAACAGCACGCGGTAGCGCGGACCGGTGGGCAACAGGGGCAGCAGCGGCGCGACGACCTTGACGGCGGCTCCATCCGCCTCGGTGACCCAGGTGGCGTCCTGGGCGGTGCGCTTCACGCGCTCGTGCTCCACGTAGCCTCGCGGATTGCTCTCGTCCGCTTCTCGGGTGCCGTCAGCGAAGACGGGGACGCCTCCGGCGCGGAGCATCTGCATGAGCATGGAGGTGCCGGAGCGTGGGAGGCCGCACACCACGATCAGGTCGCCGTCTACCGGGGTTTCCGCCTCGGGGCGGGGTGGGTCCGGCAGGGGAAAGTCGGCGAGCCAGTCCGTGCCCCGTGCCTCGCGCCACGCGACGAGCCCGCGCCACCCGAGCGCGAGGAGGCCGAGCGAGCCACCGGGCGGAACGTCGTAGGGAATGCCAGAGGATGAGTCGGGCACAGCGCGATGCAAGAGGGAGAGAGGCCCGCCTCGGTGGGGTCACGTCGGCACCGAGGCGGGAGACGAGAAAAGGTACCCTGCTCGGGAAGCAACCGGCGGCGCCTCGACGCGTACGTTCGCGCGTCGCCCCCTGTCGCATGCAAGTCAAGACCCTCGAAACCCGGACCTTCCTCACGCTGGTCGTTCTCGTGACGGTCGTGTTCGCGTGGCTCCTCGGCGGGTACCTGATGACGGTGTTCTGGGCGACCGTCCTTGCGATTCTGTTCACGGCGCCGTTTCGGTGGATCCGCGCGAGGCTCGGCGGGCGCGGGACTCCTGCGGCCCTGCTGACGCTTCTGCTGGTGTTGCTTCTGGTGGTGGCCCCTCTGGCCGGACTCGGGGTCGCCGTCACGAGCGAGGCGCTTCAGGTCTACGGCTCTGTCGCGAGTGGAGCGGTGGATCTGACCGAGCCCATCGAGCGGATGGAGGAGTTTCTCCCCCGCCTGACGCGCATGGCGGAGGACTGGGGCGTCGATCTCGACAACGTCCGCGAGCGTGTCTCGACAACCGCTCTCACTGCGAGTCAGGCGGTTGCCTCGGGGATCGTCAACGTGGGGCAGCAGACGGCGACGTTCATCCTGCTGCTCGCCGTGACGTTGTACCTCCTGTTTTTCTTCCTGCGCGACGGCGACCGGCTCCTGCAGACGCTCGTCCGGGCACTCCCGCTCGGGGACGTGCGCGAGGAGCGCCTGTTCTCACGGTTTGCCGCCGTCACCCGCGCGACGGTCAAGGGATCATTCATCGTCGCGGCGATCCAGGGGACCATCGGCGGGGTGGCGTTCTGGGCGCTCGGCCTCGGGGCGCCTGTGCTATGGGGCGCGATCATGGCGGTCTGTGCGCTCATCCCGGCCGTCGGGACGGCGCTCGTGTGGGTGCCTGCCGTCGTGTATCTCCTCGCGACCGGCGACTGGGTCAATGCCATCATCCTTGTCGTCGTGGGCGCGGGCATCATCGGGACGGTGGACAACGCGCTCCGGCCGATCCTCGTCGGGCGAGACGCCGGGATGCCGGACTACATGATCCTGCTGACCACGCTCGCCGGTCTCGCGACGTTCGGGATCTCGGGCCTCGTGATCGGCCCCATCATCGGTGGCCTGTTCCTGACGGTCTGGGCCATCTTCACCGAGGAGTTCGGCCCGGAGGACGAGACGGACTACGGTGACACCGAGGCGGACGCGGGGGGGGATCCGCCCGAGGCGCAGGACGAGTCGGCGGCTGGCACGAGCGAAAACACGAACCCAGACCTGTTGGTTCAGCCAGTCAGTGCAGATTGATGTCCGGTGCGGAGTTTCGCGTCGACGGTCACTCCATGGTTTCAGGTCGCGGTGTGATGCTGACGGGGCGCGTAACCAAGGGTAGCCTGCGGGTTGGTGATCTCCTGGTCTCTCTCACTGCGAGGCGCTACCCAATTCTAGGAGTCCAAACCCCTCGTCCTTTGGAGCCTGTCCGCCAAGGGCGTCCGATGGTCGGTCTACTCGTGGGGACGTGCGACAGGGTTGATCGTGAGTTCCAGCCAGGTAGGATCGTCCACGTTCAACGAGTGGAGCAAGCAAACTCACCCGCCTCGGTGGCTTCGCCGTCACACCGAGGCGGGGGATGCGGTCGGTCCTCCGAGACCTAGCCTTCGGAGATCGTCACCGATTCCAGAGCGTCGCCCTGGCGGATCTGGTCCACCACGTCCATGCCGCCCGTGACGCGGCCGAAGACGGTGTGCCGCCCGTCAAGGTGGGGCTGGGGGGCGAAGGTGATGAAGAACTGCGAGCCGTTGGTGCCCGGACCGGCGTTCGCCACCGAGATCACGCCGCGCTCGTGTCGGTTTGGGTTGCCGTCGAACTCGTCCGCGAAGCGGTAGCCGGGGCCGCCTCGGCCCGTGGCCGTCGGGTCGCCGCCCTGGGCCATGAAGCCCGAGATGACGCGGTGGAAGACCGTGCCGTCGTAGAACCCGTCGCGCGCGAGGAAGACGAAGTTGTTGACCGTCATCGGCGCGTGCGCAGCGTCGAGCGAAAGTTGGATGTCGCCTTTGGACGTGGAGAAGGTTGCCGTGTACCCCTTCGTGGGGTCAATCTGCATCGCGGGCGGGGCGTCGTACTGGGTCATGGGAGGGGTGAGGGAAAGGGAGAGCGGCGAACGTCGCTACACCGCGAGGGTTCGGGCGAGGCCGTCCGCCTCGGTGTCGCCGTCACGGAACTGGAGGGCGGCGAGGCGTGCGTAGACCCCGCCTCGGGCCACCAACTCGTCGTGCGTGCCGATGTCTACGATGCGGCCTGCGTCCAGGACCACGATCCGGTCGGCGTCGCGGACGGTCGCGAGGCGGTGCGCGATGACGAAGGTGGTTCGGCCGTTCATCAGGTGGGTCAGGGCCTCCTGCACGGCGGCCTCGCTCTCCGCGTCGAGGGCGCTCGTGGCCTCGTCGAGGAGTAGGATCGGCGGGTCCTTCAGAAGCGCGCGCGCGATGGCGATGCGTTGCCGCTGCCCGCCGGAGAGGGTCACGCCGCGCTCGCCCACCTCGGTGGCGTAGCCGTCGGACGAATCGAGGATGAACGGATGGGCGTTGGCGGCTCGCGCGGCGGCCTCCACCTCCTGCATCGTCGCACCGAGGCGGCCGTAGCGGATGTTCTCGGCGAGTGAGACGCCGAACAACTCCACGTCCTGCGCCACGAGCGAGACGGCCTCGCGCACGCTCTCGACCGTTGCCTCGCGGATGTCCACGCCGTCGATGCGGACGCGCCCGCGGTCGGGGTCGTAGAAGCGCGGGATGAGGTTGAGGAGGGTCGTCTTGCCTGCCCCGCTCGGTCCTACGAGCGCGATGGTCTCGCCGGGCTCTACCTCCAGCGAGACATCGTCCAAGATGCGCCGGTCGGGCTCGTAGCTGAACGTCACGCCCTCGAAGGCCACACGTCCGCGAACAGGGTAGGAGAGAGGCAAGGCCCCGGAAGGGCTCGTGATCTCCGGCTCGGTGTCGAGCAGTTCGAACAGCCGCTCGCTCGCGCCTGCGGCGCTGTTAAACGAGGCGTACAGGCTGCTCGCGCCGCCGACCGACCGCGCGATGTTGAGCGCGTAGACGATGAACGCGACGAGGTCGCCTGCGGTCAGCCGTTCTGCGAGCACCTCGCGCCCGCCGAACCAGAAGATGATGACCAGCGCGATGAACACGAGGAAGCCCACGCCTCCCCAGAAGGCAGACACGAGGATGGCTCGCTTCCGGGCGGTTCCGAACAGCGCCTCCACTGCCTCGCCGTAGCGCCGCGTTTCGAACGCCTCGCGTGCGAACGCTTTCACGACGCGGACACTCGCGATGGCTTCTTCCGCGATGGCTGTCGTGTTGGCGAGCTGGTCCTGGATCGTGCGCGAGAGCGTCCGTACGGCCTTCCCGAAGTAGCGGGTCGCGAGGGCGATCAGCGGCACCACCACCCCGATGACGAGCGTCAGGCGCCAGTTGAGGGCCACCATCAGCGCGAGGGACCCCACGAGGGTGAAGGCAAGCTGGAGCGCCATCGCGAGGTCGTCCGTTGCGGTCTTCTGCACGCGGCTCACGTCGTTGGTGAGGCGGCTCGTGATCTCGCCGGTGCGCGTCCGCGTGAAGTAGCGCAGGTCCAGCCGGTGTAGGTGCGTGTAGACGCGCTGCCGCAGATCCGTCACGACGCGCTCGCCGGTCCACTCCATCAGGTAGCGCCCGAAGGACCCGATGAGGGCCTGGAGCGCGAAGAGCCCCAACAGCCCGAGCGCGAGCTGATCGAGAAGCTGCCGGTTCTGTTCGGTGAAGACGGCGTCCAGCAGGCCCTTCAGCCCCAGCGGCACCACGAGCCCGATGGCGGCCGAAACGATCGTCAGGACGATGGCGAGCACGAGGCGGCGGCGGTAGGGCCTCGCGAAGGACAGAATGCGCCGAAGGGTGACGGCCAGCGGGGCCGTGGGCGTGGTGTCGGTCTGGGATTCCATGCCGCCGGGTACGGGAGGGGGCGTCCCGAGTTCTGCACGGTGGGATGCTCGTCCACCCCGTCTCGGTACCGAGGCGGAGAGGGCCTGCACTGGGCGGCCGTGAAGGGGGCGTGCTTGGGGACGACGCGCCCGTCCCCTATCCTTCGGCCATGCGCGTCTTTTCTGCCGTCCCGCTCGCTCCGCGCCGCCTCGGCTGGACCGCCGCCATGACGGTGGTGGCGCTCGCGGCCGTGTGGGTCGCGGCACCGAACGCAAGCCCGGATGCTCCGGTCGTCTCGTCATCCGCGGCGGACATCCCCGTGGTGCTCACGGCCGCGCCCTCCTCCTCCGCCGAACGCACCGAGGCGGGCACGCCTCTCGGATCCGGCGAGGCCAGTTACTACGGGGACGAACTCGCAGGCCACCCCACGGCGGGTGGCGAACGCTTCGACCCGGACGGGTTCACGGCCGCCCACCGAACCCTCCCGATGGGCTCGCGCCTGCGCGTCACGCACGCCGCCTCGGGCCGGAGCGTGATCGTGCGCGTCAACGACCGGGGACCGTTCGCGAAGGATCGCGTGGTGGATGTCTCCGAGCGCGCTGCGCGTGACCTCGGGATGCTGCGCACGGGAACCGCCCACGTGACGCTGGAGCTTCTGCCGTCGCGGCGGGTATAGTTCGCCCGCCTCGGTGCCGAGGCGGAGACGGTCAGACGAGCCCGCGTACGACGTGGTCCAGCGCGTCGGCGTCGAAGGGCTTACGGACGACAGCCGCGACCGTGCCGGAGTCCACCTCGGGATCGGTGTCCCCGGTGAGCAGGACGACGGGCAGCGTGCCCTTGCGCTCGTGGATGCGAGCGGCGAGTTCGCGCCCGTTCATCTCCGGCATCGAGAGGTCGGTGACGACGCAGTCGAACGACGCGGCGTCCAGCGCGCCGAGGGCTTCCATGCCGCCGTGAACGGCCGTCACCTCGTGACCACGAAGGCCGAGCAGCCGAGCGGTGATGGTGCGGACCATCGGCTCGTCGTCCACCACGAGGAGCCGGAGGCCCGTCGTGGTGGACGGGAGGGGACCGGGGGCGGGCCGTCGGCTCCTCGGCATGACGGTCGTCGTCTCCACCCCAAACGGGAGCACGAGACGGAAGATGGATCCCTGCCCCGGCTCGCTTTCCACCTCGATCCGCCCGTCGTGCTCGGCGATGATGCCTTGGGCCACCGCGAGGCCCATGCCGGTGCCGTTCGCGCCCTTCGTGGTGTAGAGCGGCTCGAAGATCCGCTTCAGGACGCGATCCGGAATGCCTACACCCGAGTCAGCGACCTCCACGACCGCCGCGCGACGGTCGGCGTCGCGGAAGGTTGTGATGGAGATGGAGCCGCCCGCAGGCATCGCTTGCACGGCGTTGAGCATCAGGTTGACGAGGACCTCCCGAAGCTCCGTGGGATAGCCCTCGATGGTCGGGACTGGCGCGAGGTCCGCGAGGAGTTCAATGGCGATGCCCTGCCGCCGGGGCTCGTTGTACCAGTACGGCCGCGTCAACGTCACCACCTCCTCCACGAGCGCCGCAAGGTCGATGGGTTCGACGGCCTCGCGCTTCTCGTGGCGCAGGTACGCCTGGATCTTCTTGACGAGAGCCGCTCCATCGCGCGCCGCCCGCGTGACAGCCGAGACCGATTCTGAGAGCGTCGAGTCGAGGGTTCGGCTCAGACCGCCCCGGAGGAGTTCCACGTGGCCGAGGATCGTTGTGAGGAGGTTGTTGAAGTCGTGGGCCATGCCCATCGCCATCTGCCCCACCACCTCCATACGCCGGCGGCGGGTTTGCTCCTGAGCCCACGAGACCGGCTCGCGAAGGACCTCTCCGGTCAGGAGGACCGGGTAATACGAACCCGAGGGACCACCGAGGCGGACCGGGTGGAAATGGAGCAGGACCGGCGTGGGCGTGCTGTCGTCCGAGGGCAGCAGGAACACCTGATGCGAGACGAGCTGGCCGCGCCGTGCCTCGGTGGCGTACTCCCGAGCCAACCGTGCATCGTCGGGAGACATCCGGTCCCACACACCGTCGCTCCCGAACGCTGCCGTCCACGCGGAGTTGGCGTGGACGAGGCGGCCCTTCTCATCCAGGGTAGCCGACAGCAGGTCGGCCGCCACGAGGGGAAGGGGATCGTGGAGAGGGGCAGGGGGAAGGGCAACCTCCATGCGCACCGGGGAAAGACGCGGCGGAGAATACCACGTCTCAGAGGGAAGGCCCACCCGGTATCGGCAGGAGATGGACGATCTTTCGCGACTCGTCGGAATTCACGAAGCGGTCCGGCACCGCCTCGGTACCGAGGCGGGATCGCCTGCGCCGGGAGTTCGCTTGCTCCGTTCGCGCCCGTCCGAGACCTTTGCCCTCCCCAGCCCCCGTTCGTCCATGTGGCACGACTCCGTCCTCGACACCATCGGCAACACGCCGCTCGTTCGCATCAACCGCCTCGCGGCCGACCTACCCTGCACGGTCCTCGCGAAGGTGGAGTTCTTCAACCCGGGGGCGAGCGTGAAGGACCGAATCGGCCTCGCGATGGTGGAGCAGGCCGAGCGTGACGGCCACCTGTCGCCGGGCGGGACCATCATCGAGGGGACGAGCGGCAACACCGGCTTTGGCCTCGCGCTCGTCGCCATCGCGAAGGGCTACCGCTGCATTTTCACCACGACGGACAAGCAGAGCCAGGCCAAAATCGACTCGCTCCGGGCCCTCGGGGCCGAGGTCATCGTGTGCCCCACGGCCGTCGCGCCCGAGGACCCGCGCTCGTACTACTCCGTCGCGGCGCGGCTGAGCCGCGAGATCCCCAACTCGTTCTACCCCAACCAGTACGACCACCCGGCCAACACGCAGGCGCACTACGAGAGCACCGGGCCGGAACTGTGGCATCAGACCGAGGGGCGCGTCACGCACTTCATCGCGGGCGCCGGGACCGGCGGTACGATCTCCGGCACCACCAAGTACCTCAAGGAGCGAAACCCGGACCTCACGACGGTCGGCGTGGATCCGTACGGCTCGGTCTACTACAAGTACTTCCACTCGGGCGGTGTCTTCGACGAGAACGAGATCTACCCGTACGTCACCGAGGGCGTGGGCGAGGACATCCTCGCGGGCAACATGGACTTCTCGCTCGTGGACGACTATGTGCGTGTGACCGACAAGGAGGCCATGCAGATGACGCGTCGGCTCGCGAAGGAAGAGGGGCTGTTCGTGGGCCAGAGCTGCGGCATGGCGATGGCGGGAGCGCTCCAGTGGATGCGTGATCATCGCGAGACCCTCACCGAGGCGGACGTGGTGGTGGTCCTCCTGCCGGACAACGGGTTCCGCTACCTCGCGAAGACGTTCAACGACGAGTGGATGCGCCAGAACGGATTCCTGGAGGAGGACACCAGACTGACCGCCCGCGATGTGCTGGACTCACGCTCTCGAGGCGTCGTCTCGGTGGCGCCTGACGCAACGCTCGCCGAGGCGGTCGCGACGATGACGGACCACGGGATCTCGCAGCTACCGGTCTACGACGCGGAGGGCGCCCAGATTGGCAGTCTGACAGAGCGGGGCATCCTCGCGCGGCTCGTGGAGGAGCCCGAGAGCCGAGGCGCGGCGGTGTCTGAGGTGATGGGCGAGCCGTTCCCCATCGTGGAGGCGGACGTGAGCATCGGGGGGCTGTCCTCGCATCTGGAAGCGGGGGCGGGCGCCGTGCTCGTCCGCGCGACGCAGGACGGCGAGGCGCGGATCCTCACGCGGGCCGACCTCATCGCAGCCCTCGCCGAGGCGGCATAGCGCTCTCTGCCTACCCATGTGCGGTCTCCCGCCTCGGTGCCGAGGCGGGGGCATGAGTTTGGGGCGAGGATGGAATCGATGACCGCGAGGAAGGCATCGCCTCGGTTGAGGAACTCGAACTCCATCCTGATTCAGTCGATTTCTGCCGAGCAACCACGCCGGCTC
>JBCCPW010000047.1:0-12290 GCA_039024735.1 Bacteroidota bacterium | reverse complement strand
TGCTGCGGAATCCTTCGCCGTGATGGCGATTGCCCGCGACGCGGTCGTCGCCGAGGCGGTGGAGCCCGTCGTGGCGCAGTTCGCCGAGCAGCGCGCCCAGCAGACGGCCTTCGTCCGCACGGTCGGGGCGCTCTCCCCCTCAGTCCTCGCGCACGCGGCCTTCCTCGATCTCGCAGGCACCGGCGATGCCCAACAACGCCGCTCGCTCGATGCCGTCGAAGCCTACCAGGAGGAGTGGCGAGCCCACTTCGAGCCGCTCGTCTTCGCGGACACGCCCTTCAACGCCGACGACTACGCGGACGCGCCCACGTTCTCGCCTGCGGCGGAGGCTTCTGGCGACGCTGCCCGGCGTGCGGGTGGTCCTCTCGTGGGCCTCGCTCTGGCCGCGTTCCTCATGCTCGGCGTCGCCACCGTGTTCACCCCCCGCGCCTCGGCGCGCTAGCCCCACCCTCACACCCCTATCGCCATGCGATTGCTTCTCTTCGCCGCGCTCCTCGTCGCGGCCCCCGCCCTCGCCCAAACGGGCTCCATCGAGGGCACCGTCCGCGACGCCGACGGCGCTCTGATCCCCGGTGCGAACGTCCGCGTCGTCGATACCAACCTCGGTGATTCTGCGGACGCCGACGGCATGTACCAAATCGCCCGTGCGCCCGCTGGGTCCCATGTCCTTGAAGCCAGCTTTGTGGGCCTCTCCCCCGTCCGCCTGGCCGTCACCGTGGCCTCTGGCGCGACGACTCGGGCGGACTTCGTGCTGCGCGACGCGGCCGTCACCTTCGGCGATGTCACTGTGACCGGCGCTCGCGAGCAGGGCTACCGTGCATCCACCGCGCTCCAGGTCAACCGCTCCTCGGCGCCCATCAAGGAGACGCCGTTCACCGTTCAGGTTGTCACCGAAGACCTCATTGAGGACCGAGGCGTGACCGAGTTCGGCGAGGCGCTCCGCTACGTCCCCGGCGTCACGCAGCGGGTCGGGTTCAGCAACAGCAACGACCGCTTCAACATCCGTGGCTTCCGCACGGACTACTCCTACCGCAACGGCTTCCGGCGGAGCGGCTTCACCGCGAGCGATCAAGTCGCCAACATCGAGCAGGTCGAGATCCTGAAAGGGACCTCCTCGGCCCTGTACGGACAGGCCGAGCCCGGCGGCGTGGTGAACGTGGTCACGAAGCGGCCAGAGGGCGAGCCCTTCGCTGAAGTCACCGCACAGGCGGGGTCGTTCGCGACCTACCGTGGGACGGTGGACGCCAACCTCCCCATCTCCCCGACGCTCGGTGTTCGCCTCAATACCTCGTACGAAGACCGCGAGGGCTACCGCGATCTCCAGTTCGCCCAGGACTTCTTCATCGCGCCGGTTGTCGAGTGGCGACCGACGCCGAAAACGAGCGTCGTTCTCGAAGGCGAGTACAACGTGCTCGAGTCGTTCCCCGACCGAGGTCTCGGCAACGACCCTCGGTTCCTGAATGCCTCTCGCGAGGCACAGTTCGCAGGCGATGACGCCGTGCTGGACCGCGACGCCGGTCTGGTCTCCGGCATCATCACGCACACTCTAAACGACGCGCTTACGATCCGCGCGGCGGCTTCCTACTCCGAGGCCACCATCAACGCGCTCTTCTACGGGCTTGGCTTCCCCGCCCTGAGCGACGACGAGACCAACCCGGACGTGTCGCTCCGGCCGACCGACTCGTTCGACAACCAGAACAACCTCGTGCTTCAGGCCGAGGCCATCGGTCGGTTCTCGACGGGCGCGGCCCGTCACACGGCACTCGTCGGCGTCGAGCGCGGGGATGACAAGTTCTCGTATGTCTACAACCGAGGCGGGACGGCCGTCGTCCCGTTCAATAACCCCCGCCCAATGACACCCGTCGAGGGAGAGTACACGCTGTTCTTCGAGGGCCGCACGGACGCCACCACGAACGCGGTCTACGTGCAGAACGAGACGGCCGTCGGCCCGGTCCGCGTCCTCCTCGGCGCGCGGTACGACGACAGCTACCTGCTCAACGAGTTCTTCGGCTCGGAGGAGAAGGAAGAGGGCCAACTCTCGCCTCGCGCTGGGATCACGGTGACGCCCGTCCCGGAGGTCTCGCTCTACGCCAGTGCGGCGCGGTCCTTCGTCCCGCAGGCCTTCCCACTCCTCGAAGGCGGCGTCTCCGACGCGCTCACCGGGACCGGCTATGAGGCTGGAGCCAAGTTCTCGCTCCTCGACGGGCGGCTGGCGCCGACCATCGCCGTGTTTGAGATCACGCGCGCGAACGTGGCACAGGTCTCGCCGGACGATCCGACGTTCTCGCTCTACATCCAGATCGGCGAGAGCCGGTCGCGCGGCATTGAGATCGACGCACCTCTGGCGATTACGCCTCGCTGGCGTGCCGTCGCGACGTATGCCTACCTCAACGCTGAGATCACCGAGGACACCAACCTAGAGCCCGGCACGCCGCTGCTCAACACGCCCGACCACAACGCCGGTCTCTGGACCAGCTTCGACGTGCCCGGCGCGCTCGACGGCCTCACCCTCGGCGCAGGCGTGCTCTACATCGGCGAGCGGTCCGCGACGACGAACGGCTCGCTCCTTATCCCGGCGTACACTCGCTTCGATGCGAGCGCGTCCTACACGTTCGACACCGACTTCGGGGCCGTCCGGGCGCAGCTGAGCGCTACCAACCTCACCGACGAGTTCTTTTACGAGTCGGGCGGCAGCAACTTCCTCCCGCTGCTCCCCGGCGCGCCCCGGGCCATCCAGTTCGGCCTCGGTGTGACGCTGTAGCCAAGGGATGGAGGGATAGGGGATGAGGGATGCGGCGGATCACGCCGCCTCCAAGTCCCCGCCCTTCACTGAACACCGCTCCAGCAGCCAGACGCCAGAGGCCTTCCGGCACCCCGCCAGAGGCCTCTGGCGCAGTCCGTTTCTCGCCATGTCCCACCCGGTACACGACCCATCCCGACGGCGCTGCGTCGTGGCGCGTGCGTCTTTCCGTGTCATCCCGAACGAACATGAGGGATCTAGCCGCAGCATGCTCCGTGCTCGCCAGAGGCCGCCGAGCACCCGGCAAGTAGATCCCTCGTCGCTTCGCTTCCCTCGGGATGACAGAAGACAGAGGCGTCTGAGCCGCCTCTGGCGCACCGCCAGAGCCCTGGTTGTCCTGGCCGTCGCCCTCACGATGGCAGCCTGTGGCCGGGCAGACAACGGGGACACCGCCAGAGGAGAGACCGGCGGAACGCCCATCCCGATGGCGCACGCGACCACGTTCTCCGTCACTGACCTCGGCGACGGTGTCCGGCTCGTGGAGATGCGCGCCTCGGTGTCGAGTTGGGGTGGCACGGCTGATGGGCCAGAGCAGCGTGCCCGCATCGCGCTCATCCCGCGACAGGCCGAGATGCCGCCGCTAACGGGGCCTCTGGCTGGGGCGACGGTCGTGCGAACGCCCGTGCAACGGGTCGCGACCAACTTCGCGCCCTTCGAGGCGGCATTGACCGCGCTCGGTGCGGAGGATCTGCTCGTAGCTGTCGGCGGGACCACCTCCTACGACGACGCCGTGCACGCTCGAGTCATGGCGGGAGAACTGGAGCAGATCGGCTACGGCTGGCACATGCCGCCCATCCTTGACGCCGTCGCGGCCTCAGAGGCCGACGTGATGCTCATGGCCCTCGCAGACCTCAGCTACGCCGAGGCCATCCCGCGCATCGAGGCGCTCGGGACGCCGGTCATCCCTTCGTTCATGGCTGCCGAGCCGCACTACCTCGGCCGCGTCGACTACGTCCGCCTCGTCGGGATGCTGACCGGCCGCGAGACCGAGGCGGATTCGTTCGTGACAATGGTGACGGACGAGGTGGATCGGCTCAAAACGCTCGCCGCGAGTCAGCCGAAGAAGTCGGTCCTGTTCGCGTGGTACTCCGGCGGCGACCGCTGGGGCGTCACCGTCCGCAACGACGACGCCCGCCTCCTTCGCGATGCCAACGCCGAAGTCATCCTCGGCGAGCCCGACGATGCCCGCCTCGACGCGATGGCGTTCCTCGGGACGGAGCGGCTGCTCGCCGACGGCACCGAGGCGGACTGCTGGGTAATCCAGGAGTCCGGGACGGAGATGTACCGCAACGAGTCCGTGCTGGAGCGCTTCCGGGCGTGGCAGGAGGGCTGCGTCTACGGCGCGATCCTCCAAGCCAAGCCGAGCCGGAACGCCTGGGAAATCTTCCAGGACGGCGTCATCCGCCCCGATTACATGCTCGGTGATATCGTCAAGATGCTACATCCCGAGGTGCGGCCGGAGCCCTTCCGCTACCTCGCGCCTGTTGGTCCTACGCCAGAGGCCATCGCGGCGGCGCCATGACGACGCTCGCCGTCTCCGCGTCCACCACCAACGCACGTCCGGCGCGCTGGATTTGGGGCTCTCTCGCCCTCTTCCTCGCCGTGATCGGCGCGGCCCTCGCGTCGCTCAGCTACGGCCAGGTCTCGATCCCACTGGGCGAGGTCGTCGCCGGGCTCTTCGCGCCAGAGGCCGACACCACGACGGCGCGGATCCTCCACGACCTCCGGCTGCCACGCGTCGGGACTGGGCTCGTGGCTGGGGCGGCACTCGGCATCGCGGGCGTGCTCATGCAGGCGCTGCTGCGCAACCCCGTCGCCGATGCGTGGTCGCTCGGGCTTCTGGCGGGCGGCCAGTTGGGCGTCGCGCTGACCGTGGCCGGTGCCGCCTTTGCGGGTCCAGCGGCACTCCAGTTTCTGGAGGTGTTCCAGGGCGTCAGCCTGACCGTCGGTGCGGCCTCTGGCGTGGCCGTGGCAGCGGTGGCGGTGCTCTGGCTCGGGAAGCGCGTTGGGGCGGTGACGCTTCTCGTGGTCGGCCTGATGCTCTCGTTCACGGTGCAGGGCATTGTGAGCGTCGTGGTCCACTTCGTGAGCCGAGCGGGCGGCAAGGTGTTCAGCGGCTGGAACGACGGCAACTTCGCGAGTGTGGTGCCGAGCGAGTGGCCGCTGCTCGGGGGCGTCGTGCTCGTGGGTGCCGTTCTCGCCGTGGCATGCGCGAAGCCGCTCAACTCGCTCCTCCTCGGTGAGACGTACGCCAAGAGCCTCGGCACGAACGTCGGGCGGCTACGGGCGCTGGCCCTCACCGCGACCGTCCTGCTCGTGGCCCCCGTGACGGCGTTCTGCGGCCCGATCACGTTCATCGGCCTGATCGTCCCGCACGTCGCGCGGGCTATCGCGAAGACGGCCCGCATCGGCCCGCTACTGCCTTTGGCGGCACTCGCGGGCGCGCTCCTCGCCATCGCGGCCGACTTCGTGGTGCACCTCCCGTGGCAGCAGCATTTTCTACACCTCAACGCCGTTCTCGCCCTCGTGGGCGCGCCGGTCGTGATCGCGCTGCTCGTGTTCTCTCCCGTCATGCGCGGCCTCCGATGACGACCTCCCCTCTGATTCTCGATGGCCTCACCGTCGGCTACGGCAAGAAAGCCGTGCTCGCGGAGCTTAACGCGCGAGTGGAGCCGTGCGGGTTCGTTTGCGTGCTCGGCCGGAACGGCTCGGGCAAAACGACGCTCTTACGGACCATCGCAGGGCTCCAGACTGCGCTCGCTGGGGAGGTCTGCCTCGGTGACGATGGCATTGGGCCGATGCCCACCGCCGAGCGGGCACGCCGGGTCGCCGTCGTGCTCACGGAGCAAGCCCACAGCCCCGGTCTTACCGTGGACGATGTGGTCGCGCTCGGTCGCCAGCCGTTCACCGACTGGCGAGGAGCCCTCTCGCCCGAGGACCGGGGGCACATCCGCGAGGCGTTCGACCTCGCCGGAGCCGCGCCGTTCGCAGGCCGCCTCTTCGATGACCTCTCGGACGGCGAGCGCCAGCGCGTCATGATCGCGCGGGCCGTCGCGCAGCGCCCGGCGCTGATGGTGCTGGACGAGATCACCGCCTTCCTCGACCTCCCCGGCCGCGTGGAGGTGATGAGCCTCTTGCGACGACACGCCCGAGAGACGGGCACCGTCGTGCTCCTCTCCAGCCACGACCTCGACCTCTCTCTCCAGCTTGCGGATGCCGTCTGGCTCCTCACAGACGGGTCGCTTCAAGTAGGTTCGCCGAACGAACTTATCAGTCAGGGGACCGTGGGCCTGGCCTTCGATACCGCGGATGTCGCCTTCTCGGCAGAGCGGGGTCGGTTCGAACTCCGCCGCGAGAGTCCAACCTCCCGCCTCGGTGAACTCAGGGACTGAGACTCTGTCCGACGCGCCGCCACCTTTAAGCAATAGCTCCACGTCCAGCCCGTCCTACCACACTCCTGCCTCTTGGGCCTCTTTTGCTTCATGCAGACGGTTTGAGATCGGATCTTGGCCCGGCCGCCGGACGCACATCGGGCCGTCCCTGGCACGATTGTCGTACGTCCTGAGTCCCATGGTGGGACCGCTACCGCGACCTGGCCGTTCACCGCCTCGGTACCGCTCGCTTCGTACTCAAATCTCTCCAGACCCATGCGACTCTTCCTCGCGGCGCTCCTCATCGTCCTCACGGCCCCGGCAGTTCATGCCCAGACGTTGTTGGAATGGGACGTTCTCGAAGCTGCTCAGATCGTCCCCGCGAGGAACGGGGGATGGGCGGTACGCCACCCAATGATCGCCGTTCGCGCGGAAGGCGAGACGGTCCGGGTCACCGGCCACATGGTCCCGCTGGAGACCGGGCGCCGCGTGACACGGTTCGCTGTCTCGCGCATGACGGCGGAAGAGTGCTACTACTGCATGCCGGGTCCAACCTCGTTCGTCGAGGTCACGACGACCCGACCCGTGGATCTGACCACCGGGTTTGTGACCGTCACGGGACGGCTATCCCTTCCCAGCCGAGGGCGGACGTACGAGGGCGGAACGATCTACCGCCTCGACAATGCCCGGCTGACCCGATCGAGAGGATGATGAACGCCCGCCTCTTCGTGCTCCTATGGAGCGTCGTTCTCTGGATCGGGATCGGATGCAGCGACCCGGGGGAGTTTCCCGAGGAAACGACCGTGCGGTTGCCCTCCAGCGTGACCGGCACGCCGAGCAGCCCCGATGCCTTCGGCGCCGCGACGGTCCCCCATCCCACCATCGAGCCCGAGGCGGGCTGGGACACGCTCTGGACCGTGCTCGGCAGCACCCCCCTCGGTCCCGACGAAATGGTGCGCGTGGGTCCGTTCCCGCCAGAGGTGGTCGCATTGAATGACACCGAGGTGGAGATCACCGGCTACATGATGCCCCTCGACGCCAGCACCGCCCCGACCCGGTTCCTCCTCGTCGGGGTGCCCCTCGCGGACTGTGCCTTCTGCATTCCTCGGGGTCCAGCCGGGGCCATCGAAGTGCTCGCGAGCGAGGGCATCCCGGGCACCTACGAGCCCATCACGATCCAGGGGCGCTTCCACGTCCTCGATGATGACCCCATGGGTCTTCTCTTCCGGCTCACCGACGCCGCCCTGCAATGAGTCCGTTCGCACTCACGCTCGCTCACCTCCGTCGCCGCCCCTGGGGGACCGCGCTCAACATCGTCCTGCTCGCGCTGGGCGTCGGGTCCATCGTGGCCCTCCTGCTCGTGGGGAGCCAACTCGACCAAGCCCTCGCGCGCGATGCCGAGGGCATCGATGTAGTCGTCGGCGCGAAGGGAAGCCCGCTTCAACTCGTCCTCTCCTCGGTGTATCACGCGGACGTCCCGACCGGGAACGTGAAGGAGGCCGAGGCCGAGGCGGTGCTGAACAACCCGTCCATCGAGAGTTGGGTACCCCTCGCGCTCGGCGACTCGTATCGCGGGCGCCGGGTGGTGGGTACCACAACCGACTTCCCGGCCCTCTACGATGCCACCACCGCCTCGGGGCGGCTGTGGGAGGACGTGGGAGAAGCAACGCTCGGCGCCTCGGTGGCACGTGACGAAGGGATCGCCATCGGGGACGACCTCGTGACGACCCACGGGCTCACCGCCGGTGGCGAGGCCCACGGAGACGACCCGCTCCGCGTCGTCGGCGTGCTGGCGCCGACCGGCACGGTCATCGACCGGCTGGTGCTCACTTCGGTCGAGACGGTCCGCGCCATCCATGGGGAGCACGACCACGAAGACGGTGAGCACAGCCACGAGGACGACGACCACGACGAGGAGTACAGTCACGACGAGGAACATGGTGATGACCATGACCACGACGGTGGCGATGACCACGGCGACGACCACGGGGATGGCGACCATGAGCATGGCGACGACCTCTCGGATGGCGACCATGAGCATGACGACAGCACCGAGGACCTCGCGGCCCCGATCACCGAGGCGGGCGGATTGGAGCCCGGACCCCCGGGCCTCGCGGATGGCCCTCCTGGCTTCGGCCTCCCCGGGGCGCCCTCGCCCAACGCGGCTCCGCCAGAAGACGACGGCCTCGAGATCACCGCCGCCCTCGCCCGCTTCGCGTCCCCGCTCGCCGTGGTCTCCTTCCCTCGGTTTGTCAACTCTGAGACCAACCTTCAGGCGGCCTCGCCCGCGCTGGAAGCCCAGCGGCTCCTGGGCCTCCTCGGTGTGGGACTGGGGGCGATCCGTGCGTTCGGGCTGGTCCTGGCCATCGGGGCGCTTCTCGGTGTGGCCGTGGGCCTCTACAACGCCATGCGCGAACGTCGTGTGGACCTCGCCGTGATGCGGACGCTCGGCGCAACCCGCAAGCGTCTCGTGGCGCAGGTCCTCCTCGAAGGCGTTCTCCTCACGACCGCTGGGACCGCCCTCGGCGTCGCCCTCGGGCACGGTGCGGTCGCGATGATCGCGGCCGCGTCTGCCTCCACCCGCTCGCCACTCCCCGTGACCGCGTGGACGGTGACGCCTGCCGAGATCGTCGTCGTCGTCCTGGCGATTGCGGTCGGAGCGCTCGTCGCGCTCATCCCGGCCATCCAGGTCTACCGGGCCGACGTGGCGCGGACGCTCGCCGAGTCATGAGGAGCCGGGGTCTCCGTGTCAGTCTCGCCGTCACGCTCGTGCTGGCCGCGGGTGCGTTTCTCGGGCGCGCCGAGCCCTCGACCTACGACGATGCCTGGGCGGCCCTCCCGCTCCGGGCCGACATGGAGGACTCTCTCCGGACGGCGGATGGACGCGAGGTCACGCTGAGGGGGTACGTCATCCCGCTCGGCGTCGGTCAGCCCGAGCGATTCCTGCTGTCGCCCTTCGCGCCCGGTTGCCCCTTCTGCGAACCAGGACTCGAATCTGTCGTCGAGGTCGTCGCCGACCGACCTCCGCCTGCGAACGGCCCGATTGCCGTTCGCGGAACCCTCGCCGTCCGCCCGGACGCCGAGCCCCGGCTCGCGATTCTCCACGCCACCGCTCGTCTCCACCCGTGACGCCTCCATCGTCTCCCGCACCCCCCGCCCTCCGCCTCGGTGGCGTCCGCCACGCCTATGACGGCCGGACCGCCCTCGACCTCGACCTGGAGATCGGCTCCGGAGATCATCACCTCGTGCTGGGCCCCTCCGGCAGCGGCAAGACGACCCTCCTCCATGTGGCGGCGGGCTTGCTCCGTCCCGACGACGGACGCACCGAGGTGGCCGGACAGGATCTCTACGCGTTGCCCGAGGCTCAGCGCGACCGGTTTCGAGGGCAGCATATCGGGATCGTCTTCCAGGGGTTTCACCTCGTCAAGGCGCTAACGGCGGAGCAGAACGTCTCGCTCGCCCGCTCCCTGGCCGGGCTGTCGCCCGACCCCGACCGGGTGAGCGGCTTGCTCGACGCACTCGATGTGGCCCACCGCAGGAAGGCCCTTCCCGACGCCCTCTCGCAAGGCGAGCGCCAACGCGTGGCGGTGGCTCGCGCCCTCGCGTGCGGCCCCGCGCTCCTCCTCGCCGACGAACCGACGAGCGCGCTCGATGACGCCCGCGCCGAGACGGTCGGCGAGCTTCTGTTGCGCCTCGCCGAGGCGGAGGGCGCCACACTCGTCGTCGCGACGCACGACGCCCGCTTGCTCCCGCTCTTCTCTCATCGCCTCACGCTCGACGCGTCGTGACCCGCTCGCTCGCCGTCTACCCGCTGGCGATTCTCGCCATCGCTACGGCGGCAGCACAACCAGCACCTCCCGGCTCGTCCGACCGCCCGACCGTCCAGGCCGTTCGCGTGCCCGACGGGTCCATCCGCCTCGATGGCCGCCTCGGTGACGCCGCGTGGGACGGCCTCCCGGTCGCGAGCGGATTCCGTCAGGTCGAGCCCGAGGCGGGAGCACCGGCCAGGCTCCCCACCGAGGTTCGTATCGCGTTCGACAGCCGCGCGCTGTACGTCGGTGCCGTGATGACGGACACCCTCGGGACCGACGGATTACGCGTCCGCGACCTCCGCCGCGACTTCGACTACTTCGACAACGACCACGTCTCGGTCACGCTCGATCCGTTCGGGGACCGCCGCAATGCGGTCGCGTTCCAGGTCTCGCCCTACGGCGCGCTGCGCGACCTCCAGGTCCGCGACGGCGTGGACTTCAACCGCGACTGGGATGGCGTTTGGGACGCGCGAACCGTCCGGTCGGACTCCGGGTGGACGGTCGAGATCGCCATCCCGTGGGCGACGCTCCGCTACCCGGCTTCCGGCGTGCAAACGTGGGGGCTCCAGCTCTCGCGCAACGGTCGCCGTGTGAACGAACTCAGCGCGTGGAGCCCGTGGCCGCGCCAGTTCAATACCTACACAATGGCGTTCGCCGGAACGCTCACAGGCATCGAGCCGCCGCCGCCGGGACGCAATCTTCGGGTCCAGCCCTACGTGCTCACCGAGGCGGGCCGCCTCGGTGACGCTCCCTTCTCGGATGACGCGGGCGCTCAGGTCGGCGGCGATCTCAAGTGGGCCGTGACGCCCACTACCGTGCTCGATCTCACGGTCAACACCGACTTCGCGCAGGCCGACGCGGACCAGCAGGTCGTCAACCTCACGCGGTTCTCGGTCTTCTTCCCCGAGCGGCGGGCGTTCTTCCTGGAGAGCGCCGACGTGTTCGACGTGGGCGCCTCCGACAACTTCACGCCGTTCTACAGCCGCCGGATCGGGCTCGACGCCGGGCGCCCCATCGGCCTCGATGGCGGAGCGAGGCTCGTGACAGGCGGGGCCTGGGGGCGGGCGGGCGCACTCGGTGTCCGGCAGAGATCCGCCGATGGCGTTCCGGCCGCGTGGTTCGGGGTCGGGCGCGCGAGCCTCAACGTGGGCGCCGAGAACCGGATCGGCGGGATGGTCGTCGCGCGGCACAACGAGGCACTCGGCGCCACCCTCTCGGATTCGGGGGCAGAACCGGCCTCCGGCGAGCCGAGCCAGACGAACACCGTGGCCGTCGTGGACGGGTTCTCGCGCCTCGGACGCACCGGCGCTGTGAGCGGGTACGCCGCCGCCTCGGCCACCTCGGGTGATGGTGGCGAAGGCATCGCGACGCAGGTCTGGGTCCGCAACAGCGCGATGTGGGGCTACGTCGGGTTCATCCAGCAGATCGCCACCGCCGACTACGAAGCCGCGACCGGGTTCGTCTTCCGCCGCGACGTGCTCTACAACGGCCCCGCCGTCTTCCTCGACCTGCGGCCCGGATGGCTTCCAGCGTCCGTCCGCTCCTACGCGCCACGATTCGTGGCCGACATCTTCCACCGGCCGAGCGACGGGGCCTTTTTGCAAGCCAACACGAGCGTGACGCCGCTCCGGACCATTTTCCAGAGCGGCGCCGAGGCGTCGGCGTTCGTCCGCCCCACGTGGCAAGAACTCGATGTCACCGAGGCGGGGGTCTTCCGTCCCCTCGGCGCTGAGCTTGCGGCCGGGTCGTATCGGTACGTCCAGGTCGGCGCGGCGCTCACCTCGGATCCTTCGCGGCGGATCACCGGCAGTGTGGAGGTCTCCACAGGCGGATACTTCGACGGCCGCCTCACGACGGTCGAGGCGACCGCCAGTGCAGCGCCGTCGCCTCGGCTGGCAGTCGCGCTCCGCTACGAGTTGAACGACGCGCGCCGCCTCGGTGTGGACGCCCTCGATGTTCGAAGTCACCTCCTCGGCGCGAACGTGCGCGTTGCTCTCTCTCCGAGGCTCCAGGCCACGGCGTTCTGGCAGTACAACTCGCTCGCGGACCTGGCCTCGCTCAATGCACGCGTGTCGTGGGAGTTCGCCCCGCTCTCGTTCGTCTACCTCGTCGTCAACGACTCGCGGTTCTACGTGCCGACGACGGATCGGATGGCGATGCCGGATGCGTTTCTCTCAGAGCAGCAGGGCGTGCTGAAGGTGACCTACCTCCGGCAACTGTGATCTCCCGCCTCGGCACCGAGGCGGGCAGTCCCGGCGGCTCGTCTAGCGGTGGATCCGTATCGTGCACGATGGCCCGTCTCCTCCC
>JBCCPW010000046.1:0-12476 GCA_039024735.1 Bacteroidota bacterium | reverse complement strand
CGGGCGGCGCTCGTGCTGGATCACCTGGAGCAGGAGATCCGCGTGCTGGAGATCTCGGAGGAGATCCGCACGAAGGTCAAGAGTGACGTGGACCAGCAGCAGCGCGAGTTCTTCCTCCGCCAGCAGCTCAAGGCCATCCAGGACGAGTTGGGCGACGAGGGCGGCGGCGCCGAGGCGGCCGAACTCCGAGACAAGCTCGAAGAACGGCGCGAGGATCTCCCCGAGACTGTCACCGAGGCGGTGGAGAAGGAACTCCAGAAGCTCGGGCGGACGAACCCCGCGAGCCCCGAGTACTCCGTCGTCCGCAACTACGTCGAGACCATCCTGGACCTCCCGTGGGACCACACCTCGGAGGACTCGCTGGACATCGCCAATGCCCGCGAAATCCTGGACGAGGACCACTTCGGGTTGGAGGATGTCAAGAAGCGGATCCTGGAATACCTCGCGGTGCTCAAGCTGAAGCAGGAGCGTGGCGGCGAGGACTCCAGCCAGGCCCCGATCCTGTGCTTCTACGGCCCGCCGGGCGTGGGCAAGACCTCCCTCGGCAAGTCCATCGCGCGAGCGCTCGGGCGCGAGTTCGTGCGGATGAGCCTCGGTGGCGTGCGGGACGAGGCCGAGATCCGGGGCCACCGCCGGACCTACATCGGGTCCATGCCCGGCCGCATCATCCAGGGGCTCAAGAAGGCGGGCACGAGCAACCCGGTCTTCATGCTGGACGAGGTGGACAAGCTCGGCTCGGACTTCCGCGGCGATCCCTCCTCGGCGCTGCTGGAAGTCCTGGACCCGGAGCAGAACGACACCTTCAACGACCACTACCTCGAACTGGACTATGACCTCTCGCGGGTCATGTTCATCGCGACGGCCAACTACCTGGAGAACATCCCGCCGCCCCTGCGCGACCGGATGGAGATCATCGAGATCACGGGCTACACGCACGGCGAGAAGCTCCAGATCGCGACGCAGTACCTCGTGCCGCGTCAGACCGAGCGCAACGGCCTCGCGGACGAGCAGATTGAGGTCACCGAGGCGGCGCTGGACCTCGTGGTGGAGGGCTACACGCGCGAGAGCGGGGTTCGCCAGTTGGAGCGGGCCATCGGCGGGCTGGCGCGAGGCGTGGCCGTGAAGGTGGCCTCGGGCGAGAGCGACTCTGAAACCGTCTCCCCGGACGACGTGACGGAGTACCTCGGCGCGAGGAAGTTCTTCAACGAGACCGCCGAGCGGACCGAGGTGCCGGGCGTCGCGACCGGCCTCGCCTGGACGCCCGTCGGCGGCGACATTCTGTTCATCGAGGCGAGCGCGAGCCGGGGCTCGGGCAAGATGACGCTCACGGGCAAGCTGGGCGACGTGATGCGCGAGAGCGCGCAGGCGGCGCACAGTTGGGTCCGCGCCCACGCCGACGACCTCGGCATCCCCGCCGACGCCTTCCGCTACTGGGACCTCCACGTCCACGTCCCGGCAGGCGCCATCCCGAAGGACGGGCCGAGCGCAGGCGTGGCGATGACCTCGGCGCTGACGAGCATCTACACGCAGCGGCGCGTCCGCCACGATGTCGCGATGACGGGCGAGATCACGCTCCGGGGCCTCGTGCTGCCGGTCGGCGGGATCAAGGAGAAGGTGCTCGCCGCGCGTCGCGCCGGGATCGAAACCGTCGTGCTGCCGGAGAAGAACCGGAAGGACGTGGACGAGATCAAGGACGTGGCCGTGGAGGGCCTGGAGGTGCTCTACGTCTCGCGGATCGAAGACGCGCTGGACCTGATCCTGGAATCGGAGCCGATGGCAGACCCGCACGAGCGCTTCAGCGTCTCGGACCGAGAGAAGGCGCTTCAGAACGGCGCCGGTCCACGCTCGGAGCCTCTCGTGATCTCGGACGCCGAGGAGGTGCCCTCCGAGCCGGTGTTGACCTGATCCCTATCCCGCCTCGGTGGCTTCACGGGCACCGAGGCGGGGGTCATGGGCTCGTGGGGAGGCCGTAGAAGGTGTGCCGCCAGAGCCGCGTGATGTCGTCCGGGTTCCAGTTCGGCGGCTCCGTCGCCTGCTCCGTGGGGCGGTAGCGCCATGCCTTCGGCCCCTGCACGTAGCGGAGGCCGAAGAACCGCTCGGAGTAGGGCACCCGACGGTTCTGGAAGCACGAGACGAGGCGGTCGGTCCCGTCCTCGTCGCGGTATCTCCCGTTGACGACCCACTGGCACGTCGCCATCACGTCCGCGATGTAGCGGAGCGAGTAGCTCGTCCGGTCGAAGACCGCCTCGGCGGCGGCGTCCTCGCCGGGCGTGCCGGGCGGGTCGTAGAGGTCCCACAGGAACGCCGCGAACACCCCTTCGATGACTGACCCGTCGGTCACGTACTCGGGCCGGTCGGAGCGCTCCGGCGTCCCGGGGTAGGCCGCGTTGTTGAGGATGCGGAGGTAAACCGGCGAGTCGACCGGCGAAAGGCCATAGAGCGCCGGAAACAACTCCGTGAGGGCGACGGCCGAGGCGAAGTGCGCGAACCCCTCGGTGTAGGCGCACCCGAAGTCATCGGCGCCGGAGAAATAGTGCGAGGCGCCGCACCTTCCGCGCGGCATCCCGCCGAGCGCCTGGTGGTGGTAGGCGTGCGCGTACTCGTGCGCCATGATCCGAAATCCTCGCGGCCTCTCCAGACGGGCATTCCCGAAGCTGATGTTGTTGTGCAGCGAGTAGAGCCCGTTCTTGTTGCCTCGGTTGAGAAAGACATCCACGGGGCCTCGGGTGTAGCCGAAACGGGAGGCGTAGAGGTCTGCAATCGCGCGCATCGCGACGAGCGTGTTCGCCATCGCGCGGTCCGCGATCAGCGTCTCGGAGCCCCCGCAGGGCACCGCGTCCGCCCTGGCCGCCGTCGACCGCTCGTTGAACGGCAGCCAGCCCGCCGGATCGAAGTAGACGCGGACGGGTCCTGTCCCGGCCGTCGACACGCGCACGCGCACGCGGTCGCTGGCCTCCCGGCACGCGAACGTGGCGACGCCGTCCTCGTCCGTCTCGGCCTCGCCGAGAGAGCGCCCAGACGACGCTCGGGCGGTGACGCGAACGCGGGCGAGTGGGAGCATCTCATTCGTGTAGTGCTGCCGGTAGAGCACGCGAACGGTGACCTCGTCCTCGGCAACCGATCCGAAGTTGGATTCCTGGGCCATCACGGCGGGGCCGATCAGCGCAAGGCTGGCGGCCAGGAGCCACACGCAGGACCGAGGCGGGCGTCGGGGAGTGGTCACAGCAAGCGTCGGGTCAGCGGAGGTCCCTGGGAACGGGGCCCCGGCGGGGATCGCGCGTTGTGGGCGAAGCCGGTCCGCCTCGGTGCACGTATCGATCCACCGAGGCGAGACTATTCGCCTGCCCGCCGGAGGACGGCAGCGGTCACGTCGCGCCGCAGCCAGAATCCGTGGCGGGCAAGTGCATTCAGAACGGGGCGAACCTCCGAGAGATGTCCGGCCATCTTTCCTGCGAGCAGCAACCCGACGACGCCGATCCGCGGCAGACCGAGGCGGTCACACTCTGCTCGTGCTTTCCGCTCATACACCACGAGGCGCGTTGGACGCCCGGCGTCCCGCTCCTGGAGCGCGAGCGCGATGGCTTCTGCCTCGCCTAGATCCAGACGATCTAGAAGCAGCGTCACGCGCGTCCGATCTCTCACAGACTCCACCGTGATCCAGTCTGCTTCTGCAACCTCGCGGGCACCCGGGAGGCCCACGCCATCGGTGATCTCACGGTAGACCGCCTCTGGAATCAACACCGGCCCTACAAGATCACGAACAAGCGACAGGTAACTCACTGCCGCGAGGTTCATCAGCGGCGACGCATCGCTGACGGTCACGTGGCATCGCTGAGCAGATCGCGGGCAGCGTCCGCTTCATCGTCAACGTCTCGCTCGCTGAAGTGAATTGCGTGTCCTTGGCTGGCGAGAACGTGCTGGAACTGCATCCGGTCCATCTCCGCCAGCCGCGCAGCTTGCGCCAGCGTGAGTCGCTCCCGTCGATACAGCATCGAGGCCACATCTCGGCGGAGTTCGAGAGCACTCATTCGCGCCGACTCAAGCACGGCACCGGGAATCACGAGGTCGGTCATGGTAGACGATGGGGGGCGACCAGAAGTATAGGACTCCCCCGCCTCGGTGCACGTATCGATCCACCGAGGCGGACCGGGGCATCGCGCTCAGTCGGCGCTCGGTGGCGGCGTGCCCGCCTGCCCATCGCCGCCGTCGTCCGAGAGGGCGCGGTCCAGCCGCTCGGCGAGTTCGTCGGCCTGCACTTCCTGATCCGCGCGGACGCGGTCGATCTCGGCTCGCGCCATGAAGAGTTCCTCGGCCAACTCCAGCGCCCCGATGACGGCATGCGTCAGATCCGGCTGGTGCGGGATGCCACTGCGGATCTTGCGAAGCCGCCCGTCCACGTACTTCGCGAGGTGGAGCGTGTAGCCCTCGTCGGCGGGGGCCACCTTGAGGGGGTAGTCCCGGTCCAGGATGCGCACGCGGATCGAGCGCTCCTCGCCAGAGGGCGGTGCGGGATCGGGAGGAAGCGGCGTGTCGCTCATGAGGGCGTGGCGTCGCCGTCGAGGACGCGGTCGATGGCGTCGATGAAGCCCTGAATGGTGGTGCGAAGCTGGGCCGGATCGCCGGAGAGCTCGATTCCAGCGTCGCCTCCGCTGAGGTGCGCGACGCGCTCTGCAAGGGCGGCGTTCTCTTCGCGAAGGCGCTCGATCTCCGCCGCCGCTGCCGCCACGCGGTCGCGGAGCCGCATCAATCCCCGCCCCTCGCGGGAGGGGTCTGGGACAAGCGGGGGGGAGAGATCCTCGTGGTCGGGCTCCATGAGGGCGAGCGGCGAACGCGGGCAAGATAGGGCGTCTCGCGCGGAGAGCCACGGTTTCAGGCAACTCGCGCGCGTCACGCCCTCGTCTTCGCCCGCCTCGGTACTCATGTGGACGCACCGAGGCGGAGGCGGTCAGCTTCGAAGCGTCGCCCCGTGCTCGCGTTCCAGCGCCTTCACGATCTTCGCGATGGCGGTGTCCACGTCGGCGTCTCGGAGTGTGCGGTCCGCGCCGAAGGTGAGCGCGAAGGCCGCGCTCTTCTTCCCCGCCTCGATGCGCTCGCCCTCGTAGAGGTCGAACAGCCGCACGTCGCGTAGCAGCTTGCCGCCACGCTGCCGGATGGTCTGCGCGAGCGGTCCGACCGGCCGCGCCGCGTCCACGACGAGCGCAAGGTCGCGATCGACCGTCGGGAAGCGCGAGATGCGCCGGTAGCGCGGGAGCTTGGTGTTCGCGACACGCGCGACAGCCTTCCAGTTCAGTTCCGCCGCGAACAGCGGCGCGCCGAGGTCGGCCGCCTCGGTGACAGCGTCCGACACCCTCGCGAGGACACCGAGGCGGACCGGGCCGACGTGCAGTTCAACCGCGTACGCCGTCAGATCAGTCGGCGCCGGGCGTGGCGTCTCACTCACGCGTGAGACCCCGGCGTCCCGCAGCACGGCCATCACGACGCCCTTGAGGTCGAAGACATCGGCCTCGCGAGCGGGCTGCCCCCACGTCTGCGGCTGGACGGTCCCGGAGATCGCAAGGCCCACCGCCGTGTGCTCCGCGTAGCCGCTCACGGGGCGGCTGGCGTCGGCGGAGCGGGCGTAGACGTGCCCGCTCTCGAAGACACGGAGTGCCGTCGCGCCGCGCTTCTGATTGTAGGCCCCAGCGGTCACCAGTCCGTGCAAGAGGCTGGGGCGCATCGCCGCGATCTCCTGCGAGATCGGGTTGAGCGTCTCCACGGGTGCCGCCTCGGTGCCGGTCCAGTCGGCGCCTGCGTAGGTGGTCGCGGTCTCTGTCGGGACGAGCGAGTTGGTGAACAGCTCCCGGAAGCCGAGGGCCGCCAGTTGGCGGCGCGCGCCGGAGAGCAGACGGTCGGCGGGATCGTCCGAGGCGGGGACGAGCGCGACGGGCGCCGTGCGCGGCATCGGCACGCGGTCGTAGCCCCAGAGCCGCGCGACCTCCTCGATCACGTCCACCTCGCGCTCCACATCGGGGCGGAACGGCGGGACGGTGACGCGAAGTCCCGCGCCCCCCGCCGCCTCGGTGGCGTCACCGAGGCGGCCCGAGGCGAGGGCTTCCTCGGCGAAGGCGTCCAGCGCAGCCGCCTCGGCGTCCTCTACGGCGAAGCCGATGGCCCGAAGCAGCGTTACCATCTCGGCGTCTGCAATCTCCGCGCCGATGAGCGCGCGCGCCCGCTCGGGGCGCAGCGTCACGATGGTCGGCTCGTGCGGGACGGGGTGCGCGTCCACCATTCCCGGCACGACGGTCCCGCCCGCGACCTCGGCGATCATCTGGGCCGCGCGAGCCGCTGCGCGTGCCTGGGCGGTCGGGTCCACGCCCCGCTCGAAGCGATAGCTCGCGTCGGTTTGCAGGCTCAGCGCCTTAGACGCGCTGCGGATCCGGGCCGGGTCGAAGTAGGCGCTCTCCAGCAGAATGTCCGCCGTGGAGTCGGAGACCTCGGAGTTGGCGCCGCCCATCACGCCGCCCACCGCGACCGGCCGCTCGGCGTCGCAAATAAGCACGGTGCCTTCGGGAAGCGTGCGCTCCTGGTCGTCCAGCGTCGTGATCGTCTCGCCGGGCGTGCTCGCGCGGACGACGATGCTCTGCCCCGCGACGTGCGCGAGGTCGAAGGCGTGGAGCGGCTGGCCCATCTCGTGGAGCACGTAGTTCGTCACGTCCACCACGTTGTTGATCGGCCGCACCCCGATGGCCTCCAGGCGCTCCGCCAGCCAGTCCGGGCTCGGCGCAACCGTCACGCCCTCGATCACCATCGCGACGTAGCGGTGGCAGCCCGCCTCGTCTTCGATCTCCACCGACACGCGGTCGGCGGCTGCGCCTCCCGCCTCGGGGATCTCCACCTCGGGACGCATCAGGGCGGTGTCCGTCAGGGCGGCTACGTCTCGGGCCACACCGAGGTGGCTGGTCGCGTCGGGCCGGTTGGGCGTGATGGCGATGTCGTAGACCACGTCGCCGGGCGCCTTGATGACGTCCGCGAGGGGCGTCCCCGGCGCAGCGTCGGTGTCGAGCACAAGGATGCCGTCGTGGTCATCCCCGAGGCCGAGTTCGTCCTCGGCACAGATCATCCCGAAGGAGACCTCGCCTCGGATCTTCCCCTTCTTGATCTTTCGTGGCGTGGGCTCGCCGGTCTCACGGTCGGGCAGCACCAGCACGGTGCCCACCGTCGCGACCGGGACGCGCTGGCCCGCGGCCACGTTCGGCGCGCCGCAGACGATCTGCACGATGTCTTCCGCCTCGGTACCGAGGCGGACGGAGCAGACACGGAGCCGGTCGGCGTTGGGATGCGGCTGCACCTCCAGCACGTGGCCGACGACCACGCCGTCCAGGCTGGGGCCGGTGACGTCCAGGCCGTCCACTTCGAGGCCCGCCATCGTGAGAAGATCGGAGAGGGCCTCCGGGGACATCGAGACCTCGACGTACTCGCGGAGCCATTTGAGGGAGAGGTTCATGGGTACGGGGTACCGGGTACGAGATCAGGGCCGCAGACGTACCGCGTACCCTGTACCTCGTACCCCGTCAGAACTGACGGAGGAAACGGAGGTCGTTCTCGTAGTAGAGCCGGATGTCGTCCACGTTGTAGCGGATCTGCGCCATGCGCTCAACGCCCATCCCGAAGGCGTAGCCGGTGTACCGCTCGGCGTCGATACCGACGGCCTCCAGCACGTTAGGGTCCACCATGCCGCAGCCGAGGATCTCCAGCCACCGGCCGCCGCCCGGCAGGCTCGCGTCCTCCCACCACACGTCCACCTCGGCGGAGGGCTCGGTGAAGGGGAAGAAGCTCGGGCGGAAGCGCATCTTCGGCTCGCCGCCGAAGAAGGCCCGCGCGAAGGCGAAGAGCACCGCCTTGAGGTCCGCGAAGCTCACGCCCTCGTCGATCACGAGGCCCTCCACCTGGTGGAACATGAAGTAGCTCTTAAAGCTGACCGCCTCGTTGCGGAACACCCGCCCCGGTGCGATGACGCGGATCGGCAGCCCATCGCCGGAGGCCGCAGCGGCCTCCATCACCCGGACCTGCACGGGCGAGGTGTGCGTGCGGAGGACTACGCCTCGGCCCTCGGGCGGAGGCGGCTCTAGGAAGAACGTGTCCTGCATGTCCCGCGCCGGGTGGTTGGCGGGGAAGTTGAGCGCCGTGAAGTTGTGCCAGTCGTCTTCGATCTCCGGTCCTCGCGCGATGGTGAAGCCGAACTGCGCGAAGATGTCCTGGATGGCCTCCAGCGTCTGCGTCAACGGGTGGAGGCTGCCCGCCTCGGTGGGCGCGGGAATCCGGCCGGGAAGCGTCAGGTCGAGGTCGGTCGCCTCGGTGTGGGCGGCCTGCGAGAGGGCGGCCGTGGCGCCACCGAGGCGGGCCTCGGCGTGCTGGCGCAGCGCGTTGAGCGCCTGCCCCGTCTCGCGGCGGGCCTCCTTCGGGACCGTCCCGATCTGGCCGAAGAGCGCCGTCACGGCACCGGACTTGCGCCCGAGGAAGCGGACGCGGAAGGCCTCGGCCTCGTCGGCGGTCGTGAGCGTCGCGGCGTCGATCTCAGCCCGGAGGGCGGCGATCTGCTGGGGAAGAGACGAGTCAGACATGGACTGCGTGCTGGCTACGTACTGCGTACTGCGTAAGGGAGCGCTGGCCGAAGGTCCTCACGCAGGACGGAGTTCGCAGTCGGTCAAACAAAAACTCCCGCCAGGCCGAAGCGTGACGGGAGCGGTCAGGTCGAGGTGGAGGCGCTAGGCCGCCATCTCGACCACGGCCTTAAAGGCTTCCTTGTCGCGGACAGCGAGGTCGGCGAGCACCTTGCGGTTGAGCGGGACCCCGGCCGTCTTCAGGCCGGAGATCAGACGCGAGTACGTCGTGCCGTGCTGGCGGGCGCCCGCGTTGATGCGGGCGATCCACAGGCGCCGGAACGTCCGCTTCCGGGCGCGCCGGTCGCGGTAGGCGTACTGCATCCCCTTCTCGACAGAGTGCTTGGCAACGGTGTAGACGTTGCTCCGGCGACCCCAGTAGCCTTTCGCCTGCTTGAGAATCTTGCGGCGACGGCGACGGGAAGCCACGTTGTTGCGTGCGCGTGGCATTTGGTCTCTTGGTCAGGGGTGAATGGGAACGGGTCGGGCGAAGGGCTCGCGCGCGTCCTTACGACGAGATGAGCCGCTCCATGCGCTTTTGGTCCACCTTGGCCACGAGAGTGCTCTCGCGGAGGTTGCGCTTGCGCTTGGGCGACTTCTTCGTCAGGATGTGGTTCGTGAACGCCTTCTTCCGCTTGAGGCGGCCCGTCCCGGTGCGTGCGAAGCGCTTCTTGGCACCGCTGTTGGACTTCATCTTGGGCATGTCGGGGCTGCTCGGGGCAGCGTCTGGCGTGGGCCGTGCGGACAAAACGGCCGTCCGAGCACGAGGCCCAGACGGCACGATGAGCGCAGAAACTAGGACGGCTCGCGCGCGAGGACTGCCGCCTGGGGCGTCTTCACGCGCTTTCCGGCAGGCCCGCCTCGGCACCGAGGCGGAGACGGCTCGCTACTTCTTCTTGTCCGGCGCGAGCATCATGGTCATCCGGCGGCCCTCCATCGTGGGCGCCTGGTCCACCTTCGAGATGTCCGCGAGGTCTTCCATGAACCGCTGGAGCACGTCAAGGCCCTGGTCCTTGTAGATGATGTCGCGGCCCCGGAACTGGACCCAGGCCTTCACCTTGTGGCCCTCCTCCAAGAACTCGCGCGCGTGCTTCGTCTTGAAGTTGTAGTCGTGGTCGTCCGTGCGGGGGCGGAAGCGGACCTCTTTCAGCTCGCCCTGCTTGGCCTGCTTCTTCCGCTGCTCCTTGGCCTTTTTCTGCTGCTCGTAGCGGTACTTCCCGTAGTCCATGATCTTGGCCACGGGCGGGTCGGACTTGGCTGCGATGAGCACGAGGTCCATCCCTCGCTGCGCGGCGGCGTCAATGGCTTGGCCGGTCGGCAGGACGCCGAGTTGGCCTTCGCCGTCGACGACGACGCGGACCTGAGGGGCCTCGATTTGATCGTTGATGGGGGTTTGCGGCTCGCGGCGTCGGGGCTGCGGCTTGGAGCGTCGTCGGCGGGCTATGGTCGGAGGCGGTTGGTGGAACGAAAGCGATCCGCGCGATTCGAGAGAGGGGCATCGGCGGACGAGCAACCTACGTCGTGCCCGTTCGAAAGTGCCCGGCACCGCATGAGATGACGCGATTTCGTTGGGTCTGCGTCCCGCAGAATGCGGCCAGGCCCTGCGCGTAGCTTCGCGGCATGGACTTCACCGCGTTCCCCCTCCGCGTCGGAACCGTCACCGAGGCGGAGATGACGGGCCCTGCGCTCCGCCTCGTGGTGGATCTCGGCGGGGGCGACCTCCGCACCACCACGGCCCGCATCACCGAGCGGTACGACGCCGAGAACGTCCTCGGGCGGCAGGTCGTCGTCGTGCTCGACCCGCCTCGGGGCGGACCGAACGAGGTGGTGGTGCTCGCGGCGGTGAGCCCGGAGCACGGCGCCGTGCTGCTCCGCCCGGACACCCCCGTCGCCGATGGAACGGCTGTGGTCTGAGAGGGGTTGGGGCGGCTTCCGGTATGTAGGGAAAACTCCCTGATCCTCGCCATGCGTGCTCTCCTTCTCTTCGTGCTCCTCGCGCTCGTGCCTGCCGCCTATGCCCAGGTCGGACTCGACTTCACCGTCGGCCCCGTCGTGACGTGGAGCGAAGATGTCTCCGGCTTCCTCTTCGACCCGGACGACCCCACCTTCGACCCCTCCGATCCGGCGACCTTTGAGCAGTTCACGCAGGCCGACCTTCAGCCCTCGGTCGGCTTCGAGGCGGGTCTCGGGCTCATCGTGATGCCGAAGGACGTGGGCCTCCGCCTCGGTGTGCACTACCTCAACACGTCGGCCGTCTTCGACGAGCAGGGCCGCTCGTTTGACCGCGAGGCCTTCGACGCCAACTTCCTGACGCTCCAGGCCGACCTCCGCTACGGCAAGCGCTTTGGACCCGTCCGGGCCTACGCGTTCGGCGGACCGGAATTCCGCTTCCTGCTGGACCTCTCGGACTCGGACATCACCCTGGAGGGGATCCGCGAGAACGCGAGCCTCCTCAGCTCAGCGGCTCAGTTCGGCGCCGGGCTCACGTTCGATTTCGCCGGCACGAAGATCGGCCCGAAGGTGAGCTACGCTCTGGACTTGACCGGCTCGGACGCGGGCGACTTCGTGCTCGACAACGGCACCTCGGTCCGCCTGGATGAGGCGTACGACCTCGACACGCTCCTCTTCGGCCTCGTCCTCGGCGGGCAGTAGCCGCCTCGGTGCCGAGGCGGGAGGGGTTCGAGGTCCGTCTATCTTCGCGCCGTTCCTTCCCGCCCCGCCGTGCTCCGTCGCTGCTCTTTCCTCGCCCTCGCCACGCTGGCGGTCTCCGCCTCGGCCCAGGAGCGCCCCACGCTCACCATCGAGCAGATCACGCAGGACCCGGCGACCTGGATCGGCGACTGGCCGGACGCGCCCTACTGGACCGACCGAGGCGACCGCGTCTACTTCACCTGGAACCCCCAGGGCCGCTTCCCGGGCGACTCTCTGTTCTCCGCCGACCCGATGGGCGGTGAGCCGATGCTCGTCCCGGCCGAGGAGCGCCGCGCCCTCCCGCCTCGGTACGCCGGTGTGTGGAGCGACCGGCTGGCGTACGGCCCCGACCTTCGCCACCGGGTCTTCGAGCGAGGCGGGGATCTCTATCTGTACGCCATCGCGGACGAGGACGAGGTGGTGGAGCGGCTGACCCGCACCACGGCTCGCGAGTCTGCCCCCCGCTTCTCACCTGACGGTCGGCGCGTGATCTATCGCGAGGGCGATCACCTCTTCGCCTACGAGCCGTTCAACGGAGGCATCCGCCAACTCACTGACCTTCGCTCGGGCTCTGCACCGGCCGACCGCGAACCGAGCGAGCAGGACGCCTACCTCCGCGACCAGCAGCGCCGCCTCCTCGGTGTGATCGAGCGCAGCATCGTGCAGGACTCGCTTCGCGAGATCGAGCGCGACCGAGACCGTGGCGCCGCCGAGATGCCGCCCACGCACTACATCGGCGAGAGGCGGATCGGGAGCCTCCAGATCGACCCGACCGAGCGGTTCGTCGCGTTCACGCTCTCCACGCCGACCTCGCGTGCGACGACGAGCATGTCGGACTACGTGACCCAGAGCGCATACGTGGAGGACATCACGGCCCGCGCGAAGGTGGGCACGGACCGGACGACCTCCACACTGCACGTTCAGGATCTTGCGCGGGACACCGTCCTGACCGTGGACCTGATGGCGCTACCCGGCGCCACCGAGGCGGCGGATTTTCTTCGCGAGACTGGGCAGACGACCGACTCCACCCGCCAGTTGTTCGCCATCGCGCCGGACTGGAGTCCAGACGGACGGTTCGCCGTGGTCGAGGTCCGCACGGTGGACAACAAGGACCGCTGGCTCGCCCGCCTCGATCCCGCCTCGGGG
>JBCCPW010000045.1:0-12644 GCA_039024735.1 Bacteroidota bacterium | reverse complement strand
GCCGACCGTCTCCAGCGGGTGCGCCTCGCTCTCGGCGCGCATCGCGGCCAGCTTCGGACCGCCTGCCTCCTGATCCGCGATGAACTCGCGCGCGAAGGCGCACGACTGGACCTCGGCGAGGACCTTCTTCATCTCGGTCTTGACCGCGTCCGTGATGAGGCGGTTGCCGATGGCGTGCCCGCCATACTCGGCGGTGTCAGAGACAGAGTGGTTCATCCGCGCGAGGCCGCCTTCATAGTAGAGGTCCACGATGAGCTTCAGTTCGTGGAGGCACTCGAAGTAGGCCAGTTCCTCGGGGTAGCCTGCCTCGACGAGGGTCTCGAAGCCCGCCTTGATGAGCGCCTCAGATCCACCGCACAGGACCGCCTGCTCGCCGAAGAGGTCGGTCTCGGTCTCGTCCTTGAACGTCGTCTCGATGACGCCTGCGCGCGTGCCGCCGATGGCATCGGCGTAGGAGAGCGCGAGGCCGAGCGCGTTGCCCGTCGCGTCCTGGTGGATGGCGACGAGGCAGGGCACGCCGCCGCCCTCGGTGTAGACGCGCCGCACGAGGTGGCCTGGGGATTTCGGCGCGACGAGGAACACGTCCACGCCCTCTGGCGGAGCGACCTGCTCGTAGTGAACGCTGAACCCGTGCCCGACGGCCAGCGCCTTGCCCGGCGTGAGGTGCGGGAGGACGGCGTCCTCGAAGACGGCTTTGTGGTGCTGATCCGGCACGAGGAGCATGATCACGTCGCCTCGGCGGGCGGCCTCGCTCGGCGAGACGACCTCTAGCCCGGCCGCGCGCGCCTCCGAGGCAGACGCGGAGCCCTCGCGCAGACCCACGACGACCTCGACGCCGCTATCGCGGAGGTTGAGAGAGTGGGCGTGGCCCTGGCTGCCGTAGCCGATCACGGCGACGGTTTTCGAGCGGATGACGGCCGGGTCGGCGTCGTAGTGGACGGTCATAGGGGGGGAGTGCGGAGGAAGAGGGTGCGACTGGTCGGGGGCTCGGAGACCGCCCGAGTGGGGCCGCCTCGGTGCCGAGGCGGGCGGGGTCAGGGGAGGGCGAGGTGCCGCTGGCGGTGGAACGCGAGGCGACCCGAGCGGGCGACCTCCAGAAGGCCGTGCTCGCTGACGACCTCAATGAAGGCGTCGATCTCGGACGAGTCGCCCGTGAGTTCGACCGTCACCGCCTCGCGGTCGGCGTGGACGACCGTCGCGCCGAGGCCGCGCGTCAGCTCCAGCACGGCGGAGCGGTCGGCGGCGGTGGCGGCGAGCTTCGCGAGGCACAGTTCGCGCGCGACCACCGGGTCGCCGGGCGTGAACTCGTCGAGCGCGAGCACGTCGAGCAGTTGGCGGACGAGGCGGACGGCCTGGCGGACCTGCCGCCGTGTGCCCGTCGTGGCGACGGTCAGCCGCGAGACGGTCGCGTCGTCGGTCGGCCCGACGCTCACGCTGTCGAGGTTGAGGTTGCGCGCCGAGAACAGGTTGACGACGCGGTTGAGCGCGCCTGCGTGGTTCTCGATGAGGATGGAGAGGACGTGCGTCTGAGGCGCCTCGGGGGCGTCGGCGAGGACGGTCTCGCCGTTGGCTCGCTTGCGGAGGAGCTGCTGCGCGGTGAGCGCGCGAGTGGGGTCGGGCGTCATCACGCGTCGCCGCCGAAGCGGGTGAGGATCATGTCGTCGGTGGCGGCCCCGGCGGGGACCATCGGGAAGACCATCTCGGCGTTCGGCACGATGAACTCTATCAGGACCGGCCGGTCGGTGACAGCCCAGGCTGCCTCGATGACCGCGTCGGCCTCATCGGGCGTGCTCGCCCGCAGCCCGACGCACCCGAACGCCTCGGCCAGCGCGACGAAGTCTGGGTTGGTGTCGCTCGTGTCGGTCTCGCTGTAGCGCTCGCCGAAGAAGAGTTCCTGCCACTGGCGAACCATCCCGAGGCGGCTGTTGTTGATGACGGCGATTTTGAGCGGGAGGCGGTGCTTCGCGGCCACGCCCAGTTCCTGGCAGTTCATCAGGAAGCCGCCGTCGCCGTTGATGGAAACGACCGTCGCGCCGGTTCCGCGCAAGCCGAGCGCCGCGCCGATGGCGGCGGGGAGGCCGAAGCCCATCGTGCCGAGGCCACCGGAGGTGATGTGGCTGCGCGTCCGCCCGAAGCCGAAGCACTGCGCGGCCCACATCTGGTGCTGGCCTACGTCGGTCGTGAGCACAGCGTCCGGCCCGGCCTTCGCGCCGAGCTTGCGGATGGCGACCTGCGGCTGAAGCGGGCCGTCGCCGGTTGCCTCCGGCTCGGTGTCGCCCTCCTCGACCTGCCGCTTCCAGCCCTCGATCTGGGCGAGCCAGTCAACGGTGTCTTTCGGCGCGAGGTGCGGCCGGAGTGCGGCGATCACGTCGCCCACGTCGCCCAGAATCGCGCAGTCCGCGAAGACGTTTTTGGAGACGCACGACGGGTCGATCTCGACGTGGATGACCTCGGCGTGCGGCGCCCAGGCCTCCAGCTTGCCCGTTACGCGGTCATCGAACCGTGCGCCGATGGCGATGAGCAGGTCGCACGTCTGGACGGCCATGTTGGCCCAGTAGGTGCCGTGCATCCCGAGCATCCCGAGCGCGAGGTCGTCCGCCTCGGGGAAGGCGCCAAGGCCGTGGAGGGTCGTCGTGACGGGGATGCGGGTGTGCCGCGCGAGGTCGGTCAGCGCCTCGGTCGCGTTGCCGGAGATGGTCCCGCCGCCGACGTAGAGCAGTGGTCGCTCGGACGCCTGGATCATGCGCGCCGCTCGCTCGATCTTGTCCGGGCGGGGCGGGTGTGCGGGGTGGTAGCCGCGAAGATGGATCTCCTCCGGGTACTCGAAGGGCGCTTCGTCCACGAGCACATCCTTGGGGAGGTCCACGACGACCGGGCCCGGACGGCCGGTCCGCGCGATGTGGTACGCGGCTTTGATGGTCGGCGCGAGGTCGGCGGCAGATCGGACCTGGAAGCTGTGCTTCGTGACGGACCGCGTGACGCCCATCGTGTCCACCTCCTGAAAGGCGTCGCCGCCGATGAGGGGCACGGCGACCTGACCCGTGAAGACGACGAGCGGGATGGAGTCCAGCATCGCGTCTGCGATGCCGGTGACGGTGTTCGTCGCGCCCGGCCCGCTGGTCACGAGGACCGTCCCGACGTTGCCCGTCGCTTTCGCGTAGCCCTCGGCGGCGTGCGTGCCGCCCTGCTCGTGGCGGACGAGGATGTGCCGGAACGACGGCCGGATCTGCGCGAGCGCGTCGTAGATCTTGATGATGGCGCCGCCGGGATGCCCGAAGACGAACTCGACACCCTCGGCTTCGAGGCTGCGCACGAAGATGTCGGCGCCGGTCAGGACGGGAGCCTCGGCGGCGGGCGCCGTGGCGGGGGTCGGAGCAGCTCGGTGGGCCGGGCGGGGAAGCGTCGCGGTGCTCATGTCGTCGCAGTGAGGGTCAGCGGGCATGATGGATGCGGTGCAGGAGCCAGATCTCCTCCCTTGAGGGAGGTGGCCCCGCAGGGGTCGGAGGGTGTCCGGGCGGCCTCGATGCCTCGGTGGAGCCCCCCACCCGCCAGCGGCGGGAGCCCCCTCAAGGGGGCGGTGCGAGAGAACCGTCGGGTCATGGCGCGAGGGGTTCGAGTGAGGTCGCCGCCCCGTCTCCCGAGGCGGGCACTGTCGGCGCGTTCGGCAGGCGGAGGACGGCGCCATCGGAGGCGCTCGTCACGAAGTGGGTGTAGCGGCCGAGCCAGCCACGCCGGATTTTGGGCGCGAAGGCGGGGCGCGACGTGAACCGGCGCGCGATCTCCGCGTCGTCCACGAGAAGGTCCAGCGTGCCCGCCGCCACGTCGATGCGGATGCGGTCGCCGGGCTCCACGATGCCGATGGGGCCGCCACTGGCCGCCTCGGGGGAGGCGTGGCCGATGGCGAGGCCGCGCGTGGCGCCGGAGAACCGCCCGTCCGTCACCATCGCGACGGACGCATCCAGCCCCATCCCGACGAGCGCTGAGGTGGGCGCGAGCATCTCCGGCATCCCGGGACCGCCTCGCGGCCCCTCGGTGCGGATGACCACGACCTCGCCCTCCTGCACCTCGCCGCCCAGAATGCCCGCGACGGCGTCCTCCTGCGACTCGTAGATCCGGGCCGGTCCCTCGAAGGCGAGCATCCCGTCCTTCACTGCGCCGCTCTTCACGATGGCGCCCTCCGGCGCCAGATTGCCATGCAGAACGGAGAGTCCGCCAGAGGCGCGGAAGGCGCGCTCGGCCGGACGGATGATCGCGGGGTTGCGGTTCTCGGCCGCCTCGATGGTCTCGCGGAGAGGCCCGGCGACCGTCGGTCGGTCAGGGTGGAGCTTGTCAATGGCGTCCAGTTCCTTGAGGATCGCCGGGACGCCGCCCGCCGCCTCAATGTCTTCCATGTGGACGTCCGGCACCGAGGGGGAGACCTTGCAGAGGTACGGCGTCCGCGCGGAGACTTCCGCGACGCGATGGAGGTCGTAGGGGACCTCGGCCTCGCGGGCCGCAGCGAGGAGATGGAGGACAGTGTTGGTGGAGCCACCGATCGCCATGTCCAGCGCGAAGGCATCGTCCAGTGCCTCCGCCGTGACGATGTCGCGCGGCTTGAGGTCCTGCGCGACGAGGTCCACGATCCGCGCGGCGGCATCGCGTGCGAGCTGGCGGCGTCGCGGGTCGGTCGCGAGGATGGAGCCGTTGTACGGCAGCGCCAGCCCGAGGACTTCCATGAGGCAGTTCATGGAGTTGGCGGTGAACATGCCCGAGCACGAGCCGCACGTCGGGCACGCGAGCTGCTCGATCTCCAAGAGTTGCGCGTCATCGATCTCGCCAGTGGCGTGGCGCCCGACACCCTCGAAGACGGTCGAGAGGTCGATGGCCTCGCCGCTCGGGAGGCGCCCCGCCGCCATCGGTCCGCCGCTCACGAACACGACTGGGATGTTGAGCCGGAGCGCCCCCATGAGCATCCCGGGCACGATCTTGTCGCAGTTGGGGATGCAGACGAGCCCGTCGAGTTGATGCGCCTCGGCGACGGTCTCGACTGAGTCGGCGATGAGCTCGCGCGAGGGCAGCGAGTAGCGCATCCCGAGGTGGCCCATCGCGATGCCGTCGTCCACGCCGATGGTGTTGAACTCGAACGGGACGCCCCCGCTCGCGCGGACGGCGTGCTTGACGACTTTGCCGAAGCTCTGGAGGTGGACGTGCCCCGGGATGAGGTCGATGTAGGAGTTGCAGACGCCGATGAATGGCTTCTGGAAGTCCTCGTCCGAGGTGATCTGGCCGGTGGCGCGGAGGAGGCTGCGGTGCGGCGCCCGCTCCACGCCCGCTTTGACGGTGTCGCTGCGCATGACTAGAGCTAGGCTAGGCGGGTCCGAAGGAGGCCATGATGCCCTCCTGCACGAACTGTCCCACCTCGTGCGTGTCGGCCTCGAGGCCGTTGAGCGCTTCGATGTAGGCCTCGGCGGAGGCGCGGAGGATGTCCGTCCCGGCCGCCTTCCCCTGTGCGAGCGCCGGTCCGTCCGAGACGACGACGAGTGCCTCGCCCTGCGCGTCGGCCTCGCGGGTGAGGGCGCGGATGGAATACCGCTCCAGCGTGTGCGGACGCCCGGCGGCGCCGTCGATGGCGCGGTAGATCGCGTCCACCGGACCGTCGCCCGAGGCGGTCTCGACGCGCAGATCGCCCGTCTCCGCCTCGATGAGCGTGACCTCGGCACGAGGCCGCTCGTCGGTGCCGGTGGCGACGTGCAGAGTCAGCAGCGAGAAGCCGCGCTCCGGCGCCTCGGCGGCGGGATCTACGATCCGGCGGAGGTCGGCGTCGAAGACCTCACGCTTCTGGTCGGCAAGGGACACGAACCGAGCGTAGACCGCCTCACGGTCCGCCTCGGTGATCTCGACACCGAGGCGGTCCATCCGGGCGAAGAGCCCGGCCCGTCCGCTGTGCCGACCGAGGCGGATGCCCTCCGCGTTGGCGCCCACCTCCTCGGCGCGCATGATCTCGTACGTCGCGCGGTCCTTGAGCACGCCGTGCTGGTGGATGCCCGCCTCGTGCGCGAACGCGTTGCCGCCCACCACTGCCTTGTTCGGCGCGACCGCGAACCCGGTGGAGATGGACACGAGTTGGCTGGCTTCGTGGAGGCGCGTCGCGTCCAGGCCGTGCGTGACGCCGTACTGGTCGGCGCGGACGCGCAGCGCCATCGCGACCTCCTCCAGCGAGGCGTTTCCAGCGCGCTCACCGATGCCGTTGATGGTGACCTCCACCTGCCGCGCCCCCGCCTCGACGCCCGCCAGCGTATTGGCGACGGCCAGTCCGAGATCGTCGTGGCAGTGCGTGGAGAGCGTGACGTCGGTCAGGTCGCAGCAGTCCGCGACGGCGTGAAAGAGGGCCGCGTAGTCGGCCGGTGTGCAGTAGCCCGTCGTGTCGGGGATGTTGATCGTCGTGGCCCCCGCCTCGATGGCAGCGGCGACCACCTCGCAGAGGAAGCCGTGGTCCGTGCGGCCTGCGTCCTCAGCGCTGAACTCCACGTCGGGCGTGTGGGCCTTCGCCTGGCGGACCGCCCCGGTGGCCATCCGAAGAACGCTCGCGCGGCGATCTGCTGGGGTCGCGCCGAAGCGAGACCCGCTGAACTTGGCCGCGATGTGGATGTCGCTCGTCGCGATGAAGGTGTGGATGCGCGTGCGCGGGCCGGTCCCGAGGGCGTCGGCGGCGGCGCGGAGATCGGTCTCGTGGGCTCGCGCGAGGGCGCACACGACCGGTCCCTTGCCGCCGAGCATGGCGACGATCTCACGGACCGCCTCGGCCTGCTGCGGAGAGGAGACGGGAAAGCCCGCCTCGATGACATCGACGCCCATCTCGGCAAGGATCTGCGCGATGCGCAGCTTGCCCGCAAGGGTCATCGCCGCGCCGGGAGACTGTTCTCCGTCGCGAAGGGTGGTATCGAAGAGGATGAGACGGCCGTTGGAGGACGACATGACGGGCTATGCAGGGTGAGGGGTGAGAGCCGCGACGGCCTCCGCAATCGCGGTGCCGACGGCGACAGCGGAGGCCGTGCCTCCCAGATCAGGGGGATGAGGCCCGTTGGCGAGAACGAAGCGGACGGCTCGCCGGATAGCGGCGGCCCCTTCGGTCAGGCTGAGCGCATCGAGGAGCATGGCGGCGCTCAGGATGGCCGCGAGAGGGTTCGCCACGCCGCGCCCGGCGAGATCGGGCGCGCTGCCGTGGACCGGCTCGAAGAGACCCGTCGTTCCGCCGAGGCTGGCCGACGGAAGCAGGCCCAGCGTTCCCGGCAGGGTCGCCGCAAGGTCGGAGAGCACATCGCCGAAGAGGTTGCCGGTCAGCACCACGTCGAACCGGCGCGGGTCGCGGACGACCTCCATCGCGGCGTGGTCCACGTAGAGGTGCTCCAGTTCGATAGCCGGGTACTCCTCCGCCCCCACACGCGAGACGACCTCGCGCCACAA
The DNA here is from genome assembly GCA_039024735.1 of Bacteroidota bacterium. Classification (GTDB taxonomy): domain Bacteria; phylum Bacteroidota; class Rhodothermia; order Rhodothermales; family Rubricoccaceae; genus Rubricoccus. The sequence continues at coordinate 5,201 of JBCCPW010000045.1, read as the reverse complement.
CGCGGAGGACGCGAGCACGTTGGCCTTGTCCACGGACGTCACGCGCCCGCGCCGCACCTCAGCACGCTCAAAGGCGACGCGAGCGATCCGCTCGATCTCCGCAACCGAGTACCGCATGGTGTCGAACGCTTCCGCCTCGGTCCTCTCGCGAGGCCGACCGAAGTAGATGCCTCCCGTGAGTTCGCGAACGATCAGGAGATTGGTGCCAGACACCCGCTCTGGACGCACAGGCGAGTGCTCCGCGAGCGCATCCGGCACCACCACCGGACGGAGATTGGCGAACGCACCGAGGCCCTCGCGCAGACGCAAGAGACCGCGTTCCGGTCTACGCTCCGATGGGACCGCCTCCCACGCCGGACCGCCGACGGCCCCCAAAAGGACAGCATCCGCCGCGAGGCATGCCTCCAACGTCGTGCGGGGCAACGGGTCGCCCTCGGCGTCTACCCCCGCTCCCCCCACCGGGTACGCTGCACTCTCGATCTCTACGCCGTACGCCTTGCCTGCAGCGTCCAGCACGCGAGCGGCTTCTGCGATGACCTCTGGACCGATCCCATCCCCGGGAAGCAGGGCAATCGAAACCGAGGCGGGGGCGCTGATCATCGGAGGAAGCCGTGGGTTGTGACCAACCCAGGAGCATGCGATACATCAGCGAGCCGTGAGCCGGTCGGGGGAGTCAGCCTCTAAGGAGGCTGATAAGGAGGACCGGAACAAGGACGGGGCGCACTGCAGCCTCTGCCGGAGAGGCGGCTGAAGAGGGAAACCGGAAACCGGGGGTGCGCACAGGGTGCCTCTGCGAAGGCGATGTGAAGGGACGGATGGTAGAGCTTCCAAGCCCGGAGGTACAAGGGGAGGCCGCTACCGGAAGCCCTTCCATTTTTTCAAGACTTGATGAAGGCAAAATGGGGCTTCTTTCGCTTTGTGGTGTCTTGTACCGTCTCCGACGAACTCTTCTTGTGCGCCGAGGCGGTCGGACGGTTGCGGTCCGTCGGGATAGAGGCCGTGCCCATTGTGTTCAGCGACCCGGTCGTCCTGTCGCTGTCTCGGGAGCCAACGTCGGGGTCTGGAACCGGCCGCGGTACTCCTCTCCCCTCCTCTGACACAGGACGACATCCGCAGAGCGAGGATGCCCCATCCCGTGGGGTGCTCGTGCCATCCTCGCAGCCACGACCGAGTGCCCCGGCGCTACTCCGTGAACAGGCGAAAAACGGTCACGCGTGACCGCGAAGAGGCTGGCTGTCCCTTCCTGAACACCGTTGGTACAGCGGGAGGCCATGGGATACGGAATCGCAGCGTGTCCCCGTATGTTGCGCGTCCTTTTGCGTCGCTCCCGTGACGACTCGCCGCTTCCTATTCGCCCTCGCGCTCATCGCTGCTGGCGTCCTGCTCGGACTGCCCATCGCGCGCGTTTTCGCGCCGGAGCCGCCGCCGCCGAGCCCGATTGACGACGCTGCGCCGCCGCCTGCAGCCGTGGAGGTGGCCCCCATCCCCTTCGGCCCCGAGGAGGGCGACGAGGTCTCGCCCGAGCCCGTGGAGGTGCCCGAGTTGCAGTCACTCAACCGGCTGTTCACGGACATCGCGGAGCGGGCACGTGCGGCCGTGGTGTACGTAGAGGTCGACAACGGCGAGCCGGACGCGTTGGGCGCGAGGACGACCGCGGGTTCCGGCTTGATTGTCTCGCCTGCGGGCTACGTGGTCACCAACGCGCACGTGCTGGAGGGCGGGCGGCGCGTCACGGTCGTGCTGGACGACAAACGCGAGTACGCCGCTGAGGTCGTCGGGCGCGATCCGACGACGGACCTCGCGGTGCTTCGCCTGCTGGAAATCGGTGTGGGGGGCGACCTGCCGCTTCCGGTTGCGACCCTCGCGGACTCGGACGACCTCGTGGTCGGCGAGTGGGTGCTGGCGGTGGGCAGCCCGTTCCGCCTGACCGGGACGGTGACCCAGGGCATCGTGAGCGCGCTCGGTCGGTCGGTCGGCGCGATCCAGAACGAGGTCTACATCGAGGACTTCATCCAGACCGACGCATCCATCAACCAGGGCAACTCGGGAGGGCCGCTCGTCAACGTCAACGGCGAGGTGGTGGGCGTCGTGACGGCCATCGCGACCGAGACGGGCATCGGGGAGGGGTACGGGTTTGCGGTCCCGAGCAACCTCGTGCGGCGTGTGACGGAGGATCTGGTGGCCTACGGTGAGGTTCGGCGGGGATACGTCGGGATCCAGGTGACCGAGATGACGGCGGCCGACGCACGCGAGCGCGGGATGGAGCGCATCCACGGGGTCCTCGTGAGCGACGTGTACGGGCGCGGTCCCGGGGCGCGGGCGGGCCTCGAAGCAGGCGACGTGCTGCTGGAGGTCAACGGCGCGGCCGTGGACGCGACGAACCAGTTCCAGAGCCGGGTCGCGTTGGCGCAGCCCTCCGACCAACTCGCGCTCCGGATCTGGCGCGAGGGAGAAGTACTCGACCTCCAGACCTCACTCGTCACGAGCGACGATCCGGGTCTCCAGCAGTGGATCGCGGGCGGCGTGCCCGTCTTGGAACCGCCGGAAGACGACGAGCCCCTGGCCATCGCCCCGCCCGATGTGCCCCGTGCCAAGGCCGTCGATTACGGCGTCCGGTTCCGCGACCTCACGCCAGAGGAACGGCGGCTGTTCAACGTGCCCGCCGGGGCGTTCGTCGAGTTTGTGGAGCCGCAGAGCGCGGCGTACCAGGACGGCCTCCCACAAGGGACGGTCGTGATGGAAGTGGAGGGCGAGCCGGTGGCAACCGCCTCCGAGGCGCAGGCGGTGCTCTCGGACCTCGCGCGAAGCGAGACGCCCGCCTTGCTCCGCGTCCGCCGGAGCGACGGCATCACCGCGTTTTACGATCTCCTCTCGCCCGTCGCGGACTGACCCGCCCGCCTCGGTGGAGCGTGTGTTCGTCCGCCTCGGTGCGGACGGGCCGGGGACCGAGGCGAGGGTGTTGCGAGGACCCGGGGGCGACGCGAGCTTCCGGGGGTGGCTCCGCCTCGGTCCCGAGGCGGAGCAATGAGGCAGACATGCGGGCACGCCGGTGGCGTGTCCCCGAGTGTTTGCCAACGTTGTGATGGCGCGAGCCGAACAGGATCACCTGCGAAACCCGACGGATCTACGGCGCGGTCTCCACGTCGGGCAGGGGGACCTCGTCGTCGGATTCGATCAGGCCCGCGTCTTCAAGGGCGTCCCCGAAGAGGTCACCACCGAGGAGGTCGCTGCCGCCGACCGCGATGGCCTCGCGGATCATCGCGGAGAGGTTGCCGCTCACCTTCGTGAGCATTAGCTCATCCTCGGCCACCACGACGGCGAGCAGGTTTGTGATGCGCTGCTCCCGCCCGCGCTCTCGAAGGAACACGAACACCGCCGAGGCACTGTCCCGGACGCTCACGAACGGATGCCAGCCGCTTCGGGTGTAGCGCTCCAGATACGCCGGACGCTCCACGAGCCGTCCGTCGAAGCCGCGCACGGGACGACGGCTGAACTCCACCGAGGCGATGTGACGGCCAATCTGACGCGCCTCGCGGGTGGATTCCGGCGCGAAGACCCACGCCCCGGCCTGGGCTGTCGCGAGGGAGATCGGGCCGAGGCCCATCGAGAGGCCGCCGCCGACATCGGCGCCGGTCTGCCGCTCGATGTCCTGACCGACGCGTTTGGACACGCGCGCCATCTCGAACGAGTAGCAGCCGGAGAGCACCATCGCGCCCGCCAGCAGGAGCGGGAGGACGGCAGCCAGCCGGAGTCTCCCCGCCTCGGGACCGAGGCGGAGAGACCGACGAGAAGTAGCGCTACTCATCGTCGTCGTCGCCGTAGTCGTCGTTGTCATAGTCGTCGTCCCCGAAGTCGATGTCCACGTTGCCGAACCGGGACGTGAGACGGGCCACGTCGGCCGGGTCGATGGAGCCGTCGATGTGGACGAAGATGGCGTTCTCCTCCTCGCCGTCCAGCATCATGACGGCGAGCCCGTCGAAGACGTCGCCATCGTCCAAGACGTAGACCCACACGTCCTCTTCTTCGTCGTCGCCGGGGAGGTTGCGGATGCGGACCATCGTCATCCAGCCATCGCGCTCCAACTCGTCCCCGAGGCCGTCCATCCGGGAGACGAAGCGGTCGCGGTTGTCACCGGAGGGATAGACGCGGACGGTGACGGCGCGAAGGCCGTCCAGCATGAGCCCGGCCTCGGGCTCCTCGCCACGGGCCGCCTCGGCGGCGAGCCGGAGAAGCGAGCCCCGCAGGTTGACCTCGATGTTGGGCTGTGTGCCGAACATGGAGTCCAGGCGGGACGGGTCGAGCGGTTGAGCGGCGGGCGCCACGAGGGGAAGAAGGGCCACGAGGGCGGCCAGGAGATATCGTGTCATGGTGCGAAGGGAATGGCGTGAGTCAGTGCGGGGGTGACGGCGTCGGCCGAGGCGGTCACGGCGCGACGGGCGCGGGTCTGGGCCTCGCCAACGAGGGCGAAGGCGAGCTTGAGGTCTGCCTCGGCACGAGCGATCTCCTCTGCGGAGGGCTCCGTTTCAGGCGGCGGAGGGGCCTGAGCGATGGGCTCCGGTACCGCCTCGGTGGGGGCAGGCGCAGGCGGTGGTGTGGCGGCTCGCCGAGGCGGACGGGCGGCGACAGCGCGACGCGGCGCGACGGTCCGCGCCTCGGGGACGGTTGCCTCGGGAGCGGTCGTCTCGGGGAGAACGATCTCGGGAGCGGGCGGCTCGGATGGCGGCACCGAGGCGGGAGCTTCGGCCGTGAGATCGCCCGCCTCGAGGTCGAGGTCGGCCGTGTCGCGCGTGATCCACAGCGCCACGAGGACGAGACCGGCGGCCAGTACGCCCCCCGCGATTCGCAACCGACGCGGACGCGCCACCCGCACGGCCGGGCGCGACGCCGCGAGACCGAGACGGGACACGGGCGCCTCGCGGCGGGCCTCGGCCAGCGCCGCCGCGACGAGGCCAGGCGGCGCAGTCACGGCCCGCCGCGAGCGAAGCGCCGACGTGATTTTCGCGTCCAGGGCGACTTCCTCCGCGCAGGTCTCGCACGCCTCGGCGTGGGCGCGAACGTGGTCATCCACGGGCTCGCCTGCGAGAAGGAGATCGAGATCGGAGGGACGGTCGGGACAGGTCATGGGACCAGTTCAGGGGTGCGCTGCGCGATGGCCTCGCGGAGGCGGCGCTTGGCGCGGTGGAGGTACACCTTCATGGTGC
>JBCCPW010000044.1:0-13159 GCA_039024735.1 Bacteroidota bacterium | reverse complement strand
GTCTGGGAGTACGACACGGGCCTCCGGTACGTCTTCTCCGACCCGTTCTGGAGTGGGGAGTACGCCGTCTACTCGCCGTCCGCCCTCGCGTTCAGCGCCTCGCCCAACGCCGACGCCGACGACTACATCTCGCAGGACGAAGACCTCCAGCGCGACCTGCCGGACGTGTCCCAGTACGCACCGCCGGATCCACTCGAGGTCATGCTGGACGTGGTGGCCTTCCGGGGCGACGACGGCCAGACCGACCTCGTGATTGCCTCCGAGGTCTCGGTCCCGGACGACCTCCGCGAGATGCGCTCCGGTGCCTGGATCCTGCGCGATGGGCGCGAGGAATCCGCACGCGAAGACCAAAACCCGACCCTCGTCCCGCTCGTGTCGCTGCCCTCCGGCCGGGTCTGGACCCGAGCCGCACAGTTCGCGACCACCCCCGGCGACGTGGATGTCCACACCGAGGCGGCGGACGTGAACGACGGCGCAGCGGGATGGGCACGCGAGACCGTCCGCGTTCCCGCATGGCCTCCGGGGATGCAGCTCTCCGGCCTCCTCCTCGTGCGCGGTCTGGACGACGGCCGCCCCGCTGGTCCCGGCGAGATCGCGAGGCGCGGCACCGTGATGCAGCCCGCCGCGAGCGCCACCTTCGGCGCGACGGATCCCGTGGGCGTCTACGCCGAGGTCTACGGACTGAGCGCGGACACAGGCGAGGCGCGATACGCCGTGCAGGCCGCCCTCGTGCCGGTCGACGGCCGCCCCGGGATCATCCGGGCCATCGGCGGCCTCTTCGGGCGGGGACGGCGGCGCGGCGTCTCCGTGGAGGTGGAGGAGACCACGCGCGGCGCCACCGCCTCGGTGGCCCTGCTGCTGGATGCGAGCCGCCAGTCGGCCGGGGTGTACACGCTCACCCTCACCGTCACGGACCGCGCGACGGGCGAGGCCGTCGAGACCTTGCGCGAAGTCACGCTGCTGTAGACGCCATGCCTTCCGCCTCGGTACCAAGGCGGGCGAAGAGACCGCCTCTCGTCACGCGGTCTTCCCACGGCCCTCGGGGGATCCCCGGTAGCTTTTGAATTCCTGTTCCCAGACGTTCCCCCATGACCTTACGCATCCCCGCCCTCGCGCTGGCCGCCCTCCTTCTCGTCTCCGCTGGCTGCGGCGACAGCACTGAGACGGCCACCAGCACCTCCGCCGACGCTGGCGAGATGGACGCCTTCGAGACGCTCGCCTTCGCTGCTGGCTTCCAGGCCTCGCAGGGCATGAAGGCGGACTCGTCCACCTTCGCGTTCTTCGACATCCGCACCTTCGAGGATGGCTTCCGCGACGGCAGCGCGGGCGATTCCTCGCGCATTGCGTACCTCTACGGGTACGAACTCGGCAACCGCATCGCGAGCGACACCCTCGCCGCGCTGGACTCGGAGCGCTTCCTAGCAGGCTTCCGCCTCGGGCTCGACAGCGACTCGTCCGGCATCCCAGACGATGAGTTGCAGCGCGTCTCCGCCATCGTGCAGGACTCCATCGGCCTCCGCCAGCTTCGCTCCCGCGCTCGCATCGACACGAGCGCTGCGAACCAGCTCCGCACGATCCGCGAGAATGCCACGGCAGCAGCCGCTTTCCTCACCGAGGTGGAAGGCCGCGAGGGCACGGTCAAGACAGCCAGCGGCCTCATCTACGAGATCGAGACCGAGGGCGACGGCGAGGCCCCAGCCAGCGAGACGGACGTGGTGCGCCTCAACTACCGCGGCACCCTCCCGGACGGGACCGTCTTCGACGAGCGTCAAGACGGGACGGCCATGCTCGGGCTTTCTCAAGTTGTTGAGGGTTTCCGCGAGGGCATCCAGGCCATGAAGGTCGGCGGCAAGCGGACGATCTACCTCCCGCCCAACCTCGGTTACGGCGTCCAGGGCGAGCCTCGGGCCAACATCCCGCCGAACTCGGCGCTCGTCTTCGAGATCGAGTTGCTGGACGTGATGACGCTCCAGGAGGCGTCGCAGCCTGTCCCGGTGCAGTAGTCACCGGTTGGAATGCCCCGCCTCGGTACCGAACCGAGGCGGGCAGACCCGGGGGCGTCGCGCGTGTGCGGCGCCCCCATTTTCTTGCCTCGCTACGGCGAGCGGAAGGTCCGCCGAGTGGTGTTGTAGTCGGAAAACACCCTCGCAAGTGCCGTCACGGAAACCACCGCGCTGTCCGGGCTCGCCGTTAGCGGGATCCGAACACGCGTCTCGTTGGAGTTCACGCTACGGAAGCTCCGGACCGGGAAGAGAGAGCTTGGATTCCACACGTCTGTTGAGATGTGGTACCCGCGCTCGAAGCTGCTGTTGTCTGACCAGCGCACCTCCCCCTCCGTATCGGAAAGCCGGACAAGAGCCAGATTGCTAGGGGCCGTAGGGATCCGGTCCCCCTCAAACTCCGGGTCGTACCGGTTGGTGAACTCGGGAGCCGTTGGAACCTCTGTGCACGCACCCAAGGCCAACGCGAGGAGCAACAGTGAGAGACGCATCATGGAATCTGGAGGCGGAGCGAAACGCCGGGCCCACTCGCGACGGACGGCTGAAGGGATACCGATTCGCGCACGGCGAAGCCTCGCCTCGTGTGGTTCACGGCGGCGTCCAGGAGGGTCGCCGCATACACCACGGCCACAGCCACCGTGGCCGCGTCCCGGACGCCAATCGGCTCGCCGATCCGACCGTACGCCTCCTCGGTTGCCTCCCGCCACCTCACGGTCTCCGCCTCGGTGGTCGCCTGCTCGTACTGGGTCAACGCCTCCTCGTACGAGCGGCGGCGCGACCGAATGCTCGACTCTGCCATGTAGGCCGTCCCAGCGGACGCGAGAATCGCACCGCCGAGGACCAGCCCCACTCCTTTCCGGCCACCGCGATACTGAACGCTTCCAGGGAGAACGAGTCCCTGAACAGCTGTGAGAGGTTGGAGCGCACTCCCCCGCTCGTACGTGAGGGTGGACTGGACTCCAGGACGCAAGCGGACGGTGTGCGTGGACGCTCGACCGTTGGGCCGCACCATGCGAAGGACGATCACCTCCTGATTGGTGCGGTGCCACTCGCTCGGGTCCTCCCCGAGCCCCCCGCCGTAGACCTGGACACCCTCGGACAGATCCACGATGCGGAACTCGCGCATTTCCTCCACGGGTTGCGCCTCAGCAATCGCGAACGAGACGCTGACACACAAACAGAACGCGACACGCATAGCGTACATAATGGACGTGCAAGACGGTCGGAGAAGACGGGCAGGCGCTCATGGTACGCATGGAGGCTCTCTTCCCGGCAGAGGTTTTGCGACCCGGCCGCTCGTCCCGGTGGTAGCATGGATCTGGAAGCCAGGGGTGTCCCGCGCGCAACGCCGGGGCTGAGAGTGACCCTCCGAACCTGATCCGGCTCACACCGGCGTAGGAAGAGCTTCCGGTTTCGACTCGATCCGCCTCGGTCTGTACGAGGAGGCACCGAGGCGGGCAGACCGGCTTCCAGCATTCCCTCCCCTCTTCTGGACAGCCGCATGACTCGCCTCCGCCTCGGACTCGAATGGTTCCTCAACCCGGACCACGTCCCTCTCCTCCTCGCCCATGATCGCGGGTGGTTCCGCGACGCCGGGATCGCCCTTGAGTTGATCGAGCCCGAGGAACACCTCGACGCGGTGGAGGCCATCGAATCGGGCGAGATGGACTGCGCCGTGACGGAGCCGCTCCATCTCGTAGAAGACCGCGCCAAGGGCGAGATGTGCATCGGGTTTGCTCGCTTCCTGCACACCAACGGCGGCGTCATGGCGACAGCCGCCATTGAGCGTCCGCGCGACATGGTGGGCACGCGCATTCAGTACCCCGGCGCCCCTGGCCCCGGTGGCCCGGCCATCGTCGCGACGATGGTGGAGGCCGACGGTGGCCCCACCGGCACCGAGGACGGCTACACCCGCGTCAACAACTCGTTCTACCACACCGACGCCCTCGCGGAGAACAAAGCCGACGTGGCGACGCTGGTCTTCCACAACTTCGAGATTGTGGAGGCGCGGCACCGTGGCCTGGACGTGCGGATGTTCGCGCTCAAAGACTGGGGGGTGCCAGACTTCTGCCAGTTGGTGCTCATCACCCACCCCGACAAGCTGGAAGCGGAACGCGAGACCTTCGAGACGCTGGTTCGCGTGCTCCGTCGGGGGGTGGACGCGGTCAAGCAAGATCCCGACGCCGCCCGCGAGGTGTACTTCCGCGTCACCGGCTCCGACCCCGACGACGCGCTGACCCGCGCCATCTACGACGCCACCGTCCCGTGCTTCACGCACGACTTCTCGATGAGTGCGGACTACTACCGCCGCCTCGAACGCTGGATGCACGGACGCGGTCTGATCGAGGCCACACCCGGTGCCGAGGTCTACTGGACGAACGACCTCGCGCTGTAGCGTGGCCTCTCCCGCCTCGGTCCTACGCTGAACGCACCGAGGCGGGCGTGGGTCATCGAGTGGAGGGGGCTGCGCCGTCGTCGGGAAACGCTCGGGCCATCACCGTGCGCAGCCACTCGACCACCCGCTCCTTCGCGTCCCGCTGGGTGGCGATCACGTTCCTCGGAACCGCCACCTCCCGTCCGTCCAGAGACAACCGGAGCGTGGAGCCCCCACCGCCGATCCGAGGGCGTTCCTCCGCGGCCCAAGGCTGACTCAGAACACCCATCGCCTGGAGTTCCACGACGAGGAGATCCGGGTCGATCTGTCCGGTCGTACGCGTCACGTCCCCTGTGCTGTAGCCGCGCCGCTCGGTGCGGACCACCCGCCCCGAGGCGTCCACGGTGACGCGGCGACTCTTCCGGTACCGAGGCGGGACACTCCCGTTGTCCCACGTCCAGACGAGAAGGGGCGCAGACGGACTCATCGCGATCCGGACCCCACGAGCCGCTGCACCGCCTCGGTCTGACTCGTGACACGCTCCGCGAGCAGGGCCACGATCCGCCGACGGATCTCCGCCTCGTGGCTCAGGGCCACCGCTAGTTCGTCGGCCGTCAGCATCCCGAGCACGACGCCCAACAGGACCCGCTTGAGACGAGAGTCGGAGCGGAGAAGAGCACCGAGGCGGTCTCGCGCGTCGTCGGGCGCGAAACGGTCGAATCCAGGGACGCGCTTCGACACGTCCGCCGCGACGAGGGCGAGGAGCGTGTCGTTCTGGAGCTTCAAGACCGGCCGGAGCGTCCGGTGCAGGAATGCCTCCGCCTCGGTGTGGGCCACCTCGGGGGCGGCGTGAACGACGGGGCGGAAGGCGAGCAGGGCCGAATCGCGAGAGGACATGGAGGTGCAACGCCAGCCGATGTTCGCTGGTCCGGAGGCACCGAGGCGGGTCGGCCGGGGTCAGTCGCGAAGCAGCGCCGCGTTCGCCTCGGGCGCGGGTTGGCGAAGCTGCGCCGCGACCGCATCGTAGTCGGCCTCCCACACAGTGCCGTCCGCGGAGCGCGCCTTGCGGACGTAGACGAACCCGCTCATGTACCCGGCCGCATCCGGCGGACGCATCTCCGTCGCGGCCTGCCCGGTCTGTCCGTCGCGGAGACTGGCAATGACCGTTGCCGTCTCGTGGGCCATCACGGTCCCGAACGCGTCGATGGAGACGAAGCCGATCTGCACGGCTGCGATCGCTTTGCCGGACTTGTTCTGGTACTCCGCCCCGTGCGCGATGGCGGGCTCTCGGCCTCGCGGCGCCCCGTAATCGGCGACGTACTGAGAGATCTGAATGGGAGCCCCGGACTGATCGGCGACGGTGCGTTCCTGGGCACTCAGAGACGGAGCAGCCACGACGAGGAGGGCGACGAGGGCAAGGCGGATCATGACACGAGGGGAAACACGCGCTCCATCATACGATGGTCGCCGGAGAAGAGGACCACCGAGGCGGCCCCCGAAGGCTCCCGCGATCTATGAGTAAAGAGCGGGACGCACGAGATCCCGAGGCCGGGACGCGCGTACGTCCCTCATGCACACCGCCACCGCCCCGTTCGACGTCCAGCGCATCCGCGCGGACTTCCCGATCCTCTCGCGCGAGGTCCACGGCCGCCCGCTCGTCTACCTCGACAACGCCGCGACGACCCAGAAGCCGCAGGTCGTCATCGACCGGATCGCGCGGTACTACGCGGAGGAAAACGCGAACGTCCACCGAGGCGTCCACTTCCTGAGCGCTGAGGGCACCGAGGCCTTCGAGGCTGCCCGCGCGACCATCGCCGGGTTCATCGGCGCGCCGTCGCCTCGGGAGGTGGTGTTCACGCGCGGGACGACCGAGGCGATCAACCTCGTCGCGCACGGGTTCGCCGAGGCGGTCCTTCGCGAGGGCGACGAGATCGTCGTGACGGGGCTGGAGCACCACGCCAACATCGTCCCGTGGCAGATGGCCGCCGAGCGCACCGGCGCCCGGCTCCGCGTCCTCCCGATGACCCCCGAGGGCGACCTCGACACGTCCCGCCTCGGTGAGGTGCTGACCGAGGCGACGCGGATCGTGTGCGTCTCGCACACCAGCAACGCACTCGGCAGCGTCAGCCCGCTCCGCGAGGTCACCGAGGCGGCCCGGGCCGTGGGTGCGGCAGTCCTCGTGGACGGCGCCCAGGCCACGCCCCACGCTCCCGTGGATGTGCAGGCCCTCGGCGTCGACTTCTTCGTCTTCTCCGGCCACAAGACCTACGGCCCGATGGGCATCGGCGTGCTGTGGGGCCGTGAGGCGTGGCTGGACCGGCTGCCTCCGTACCAGGGCGGCGGCGACATGATCGACACGGTCACGTTCGAGCGGACGACATACGCCGGGCTGCCGTCCAAATTCGAGGCAGGGACGCCCAACGTGGCCGGGGTGCTCGGCCTCGCGGCAGCGGTGGACTACCTGACCCGCCTCGGGATGGAGCACGTGGCCACCCACGAGGCCGACCTCGTGGCGTACGCCGTCGCCCAGTTGGAGGCGCTCGGCGGCGTTCGGTTCATCGGGACGCCTCGCGAGCGAGCCAGCGCGGTCTCGTTCCTGCTGGAGGGCCTGCACCCGTACGACACCGGGACGGTCCTAGATCGCCTCGGGATCGCCGTCCGCACCGGCCAGCACTGCGCGCAGCCCGTCATGGACGCCTTCGGCGTGAGCGGCACCGTGCGCGCCAGCTTCGCGCTCTACAACACCCGCGACGAGATCGACGCCCTCTGCGACGGCCTCCGACAGGTCCGCGATCTCTTCGGCTGACCCCACCCGCCATGCCCACCGAACTGGATGCTCGTCAGCAGGCCATCGTGGACGAGTTCGCGATGCTGGACGACTGGATGCTGCGCTATCAGCACCTCATCGAACACGCCCGCTCGATGCCGGAGCTTCCCGAGGCGGACCGCACCGACGATGCGCTCGTACGCGGCTGTCAGTCTCGCGTCTGGATCCAAACCCGCGACGACGACGGCCGCTTCCACCTCGCGGCGGACTCCGAGGCGCAGATCGTGAGGGGCCTGGCGTCTCTGCTCGTGCGGGCGCTGGACGGCCTCCCCCCCCGCACGGTCGCCGAGGCAGACCTGTGGTTCGTGCGCGAGGCGGGGCTCTCAGAGCACCTCTCGCCCAACCGCGCCAACGGCCTCGACGCCATGATCCGGCGCATCCGCCAGGAGGCCGCCGCCGCCTCGGTGGATCGCACCGCTTGACATCGCGCGGAGTTGCGCGACCTTTGGGACACTCTCCTCCTCGGTCTCATGTCCCTCCGTGAGCGCCTCTTCGGCCCCACCGCCCGCCGCCGCCTGCTGATCGTAGGCGTCATCGCGCTCGGCCTGTGGGTGGCCTTCCTCGACAGCCACAGCCTGCTCCGCCGCGCCCTCTACGCGCACGACCTCGCGCAGATCGAGGCGGAGAACGAGGCGCTGCGGCAGGAAAACGCCCGGCTGGAAGCGGAGATCGAGGCGGGGCTGGACCCCGAGACGGTGGAGAAGGTGGCGCGCGAGCAATACGGGATGCGGCGCCCCGGCGAGACGGTCTACCGCGTCGTCACGGCCGAGTAGCACCGCCTCGGTGCGGGCACAGGGACTTCGAGGCAAAGGGTATCCATTCTCCCTGACCTTCAAACCGTCATTCCCGCGAAGGCGGGAATCCATGCAGGGTCGGCGTGTGAAGACGAGTCGGGTGCAGGTGCAGAGCCCCGTCGGATGGACGCGTCGGACGAGTATGCGGACACCCTGACACCGAGGCGGACGCGCCGCCGCCTGCCCGTAGGTTGAGGCATGGCTGAGATCCTCCCCGCTGACGGCCCCCGCAGGCGCCGCCTCTACGAGATCGTGTTCCACGCCGACGATCCCGTCGCGAAGACGTTCGACGTGTTCCTGATGGTCGCCATCGTGGCGAGTGTGGCGGTGGTGATGCTGGAGAGCGTGACGTGGATCGAGGGGCGGTACGCCTCGGCGCTCCGCATCGCGGAGTGGGTTTTCACGGCGCTGTTCACCGTGGAGTACCTCACGCGGCTCGCCATCGTGAAGACGAAGCGGGCGTACGCGTTCAGCTTCTTCGGGATCGTGGACTTCCTTTCGGTCATCCCGACGTACCTCAGCTTGCTCCTTCCCGGAGCGCAGGCGCTGCTGGTGGTCCGCATCCTCCGCGTGCTGCGGGTCTTCCGCGTGCTCAAGCTGGCGAGCTACCTGGACGAAGCCGAGACGTTGAGCCGCGCCCTCCTGTCGAGCCGCCGCAAGATCCTCGTGTTCGTCTTCGCGGTGCTGACCGTCGTGACGGTGATGGGGAGCCTGATGTACCTCGTGGAGGGCGGCGAGAACGGCTTCGACTCCATCCCGCGCAGCGTCTACTGGGCCGTGGTGACGCTCACGACGGTCGGCTACGGCGACATCTCGCCCACGACGGGCCTCGGGCAGGCCGTCGCGCTGGTCATCATGGTGATGGGCTACGGCATCATCGCGGTGCCGACGGGCATCGTGACGGTGGAACTGAACCGCGAACGGCGGCTCACCGAGGCGGCCCGTCGCTTTTCCGAATGCCCGGTCTGCGGCCTGGAGCACCACGACGCCGACGCGCGGTTCTGCAAGCGCTGTGGCGAGTGCATTCTCCGGGAGCCACCGCCTGCCCTCGCCACCCGCACGGACGAGGCCCGGGAGGAAGCGCGGGCCGTGGCGGAGGCGACCGACTAGGCCCGCCTCGGTACCGAGGCGGAAGAGAGCGGCGTGGTCCCACTCGTGGGGGGCACGCGTTCCGCGATCTCGTCCCGCCAGGCGCGCGTGAGAAAGACGTAGTCCAGGCGCTCCGCCTCGGGGCCGCCCGCGCGGGTGGCCTGGAACCCGAGGTCCGCGGGCGAGACGAAGCGTGCGGGCGCGCTGCTCGCCCCGACCACCCGGCTTCGGAAGAGGCCCCGGCGGTAGTCGCCGTGGAGTTGCCCGAGGACGCACGCCTGTCCGTCGGCGAGTTCGAGGTGGGACGCATCGAGGCGGTGCGCCCAGCCGGGATCCTCGTCGTCGAGCAGGGAGGCACCGAGGCGGGCGCGACGGGCGGCCCACTCGGCAGAAACGCGGGACGCAGCGCGCTGGCGGCGGCGGTCGGCGAGGGCGGTGCGGAGGGCGCGAAGCATGGGCATGGGGGTCTGGGGGCTACGGCGCGAGGAGAGACCCCAACGCCGGATAGTCCACCTTCGCGTTGTGACGCCGGTCGAGCGGGATGCGATCCACCCGAACCGCCTCGACCTCTGCCCACGCCAACGCGTCGGCCACGTCGCCCGCCTCGGCGGTGCCCTCGAACGCCACGAGACGGCGTCCGGGCACGAGGGCCCCGAGGCGGACGCCCGCGACCTCGCGCGCGGCAGCCTCCACCTGAAGCGGGTAGAGCGTCCCAGAGGTCTCGCGCACGGCGGCGCTGCACCGCCCGAGGAGCCACAGACGCCCGTCGGGGTCCAGCCGCCCAGCATCTCCTGTGCGGTGCCAGACACGCGCGCCCACACGCACCTTGGTCTCCGCGTCGCCCTCGCCATCGAGGTAGCCCGCAAGCACGTGATCGCCCGCGACGACGATCTCGCCGGGCTCTCCCATGGGCACACCGAGGCGGTCCCATTCCGCCTCGGTGAACGGCCCGAGGGACGTGCCCCACGCGTCGCGCACGATCCGCAGGTCCACGTCCGGCACGGGCCGACCGGCGGGCAGGCCCCCGCCGGAGGCCACGTGGGCTCGGTCCGCCTCGGTGAGGTCGCTCGCGGAGAGGTGCGCGATGGGTTCGGCTTCGGAGGAGCCGTACACGGCCACCGCCTCGGCCACGGGCGCGGCTGCGGACAGCCTCGCGAGGAGATCGGGAAACACGGGGGCCCCGCCCACATCGAGGCGGGTCAGGCTGGCGAGATCGGCGGGGGTGGCGGCGGGAAGCAGGCGCTCGTAGACCGCAGGCGAGGCGGTCGCGCGGGTGGGCGCCTCGGCTCGGATCTGCGCGAGCACGGGTCCCGGGTCGATGGCCCCCGGACGCCGGAGTTCGGCATCGGGGAGGAGGCTGGTCGCGCCGCTCGCGAGGTTGGCGAGCACGAAGACCGGGAGCGTCGAGAGGTCGCGCTGGCCGGGACCGAGGCGGAGCGCCCGAGCCAGCGCGCGGTGCTGCGCCGCGAGGAATCCGTGGGAGCGCACGATGGCCTTCGGGCGGCCCGTGCTCCCGCTCGTGAACGTGAGCAGCGCGGGGGCCTCATCCGGCAGCTCGGCAACCGGAGCGGCCTCTCCCCCGCCCCATCGCGCGGCGCCCGGCACCCAGCCGCCCACGGTGTACCGCCTCGGGATGCGTCGGACCTCGCGCGAGACAATCCGCAGCGCATGCGCACAGGGCGTCCCGATGAACACGTCCGGCGGGCGCCGTTGGAGGCACGCCGCGAGGTGCTCCCGCCCCGCCCCGGGATCCACCAGCATCACCACGCCCCCCACGCGCAGGATCCCCGCGACGAGGACGTACAGGTCCACCGAGAGTGGCACGAGCACGAGCGCCACATCGCCCGGTTTCAGACCGTCCCGCACGAGCCGACCGGCCGCCTCGGCGCCACGCCGCTCCAGTTCCCCAAACGTCACACCGAGGCGGGAGACACCGCGCCCTTCGACGAGGGCCTCCGCCTCGGGGCGCGCGCGGGCCTGCTCGGCGAAGAGGCGAATGACGTTCATCGGGTACGGGGTACGGGGTACGGGGTACGGGGTACGGGGTACGGGGTACGGGGTACGGGGTACGGGAAGCAAACGCTTCCGCCCGGCTTGCACCACCAAGACTCGTCCCGCCTCGGTGCCGAGGCAGAGGGTTCAGGGTTCAGGGAAGCAAGCCGTTCTGCCCTCCTCGCGCCACGCCTGCCCGCCTCGGTGTCGCCCGCCTCGGCACCGAGGCAGAGGGAACGCCTCGGCGGTCGGCGGTCGGCGGTCGGCGGTCGGCGGTCGGCGGTCAAATCAGCCCAACGAGCGACACTCACGCCCGCCAATCGGGAACCTGTTTTCGGCCGTCTTTCCCATCCCCCATCCCCCATCCTCACACGTCGCGCCCCAGCAGGGCGTAGCGGCGGAGGATCTGCACATCGGAGTGGCGGCTGATGCGGACCGAGCGGTTGCCGTCGTGCATGAGGGCATGGATGGACCGCGAGAGCCCAGCCTGCCGCGCGGCCTCCTCCACGGCGAGCACGAGCAGCGAGCCGAGGCCCTGACCCGCCGCCTCGGGGAGCACCGCGACCGTCTTGACGACCACGGTGTCCACGGCCTCGCATCGCGCCGCCTGCGCCAGATCCGGCAACCCGAACCCCACGCCAACGACCGATCCACCCTGCTCCGCGAGCACGATCAGGCGCGGATCCACGCGGTCCACGAGCGGGCGGTACGTCGCGAGGAACGCCTCACACGGGATCGGGACGTAGAACGGGTTGCGCGCGAACGCCTCGCGCGAGATGCGGTAGAGCGCGTCCAGTTCGTCCTCGGCGCGAGTTGGATCGAACGAGCGGAGCCCCACGCCCACCTTCTCCGCCTCGGTACCGAGGCGGACGAGATCGGCGGAACGGTCCGGCAGGTGCGGGACGAGGGCCGAGTGGTAGTGCGCGATGGGTGTGAACCCGGCGACCTCCAGCGCCCCGGTGACCTCGGGGGTCGACGTCGGTTCGAGGGCGAAGGGCGGATGCGGAACGCCCTCGGGCGCCGCGTCGGTTACCACTCGGTAGGCGTGCCAAGTGGAGCCGTCCATCGGCGCGAGGACACGGTGGATGCCGTTGTCCCGCAACACCTCCATCGCATCCTCTAGAAGGGACGCGAGCGCCTCGCGGCCGCCTTCGAGATGCCCGATCATGCCCACGCGTGCTTCAGGCCGATCCGGATCCACCGGACAGGGCGTCCACCACACCGAGGCCCGAGCGACGAGCCGCCCCGCCTCGGTGGCACCGAGGTGGAGATCGGGACGCGTCAGGGTCCATTCCTCAAGCGTGAGCCGAGGGGTGGGTCCGTCCGGGAGCGCACCGAGGCGGGCGGGATCGGAGAGGGAATGGACGGTCACGAGAGGAGCGGCAGCGCGAGGAGGCCGGGCGCGGAGGTCGCGGCGACGACCGTCGCGCGGCGCACCCGGCGGATGAACAGCGGGACGTGGTCCGCGTCGATGACGTGGCTCCATCTCGCGACGGCCCATGCGGAAGCCATTGCGCAGAGAGCACCCGCTGCCAGCGCGAGGCCGCCCGCCATCCACGGATCGGCCCATCGCGTGAGGGTGAGCGCTGCGAGCACCCCGAGGGCCTGAACCGCCGCGCTCGGCGCCGCCCCGATCAGCATCCGCTGCACCGCGACCCGCCGCGACCGCCAGCCCTCGCGCCGTTCCGCGAGCCGGTCCACGCCGAGCATCGCGAGGGAGCCCGCGTACGCCGCCGCGTACGCCACGATGACCAGCGGCTCGTCCAGCACCCACGCCGCGAACAGCCACGCCACGCCCACCGAGACGACGCTGAAGACGTTGTGGACCGTGTGCGGACGCTCGGCATCGGGCGCGCTCGTGGGCGTCCACCAGAGGCGCGCGTAGAGCAGGTAGACCAGCGCGGGCGCGATGAGCCAGACCGCCCCGCCGACGGCCCACGTCACGTACGCCACCAACGCCGCCCCCACGACCGCGCTGCCGCTGAGCGTCGTCCCGCGCCGCAACCGGACGGCGAGCACGAACAGCCCGAGCGCCACGGCAAGGTGCCCCGCGAGCACCGCCGGACGGAGCGGCAAGAGGTTG
>JBCCPW010000043.1:0-13213 GCA_039024735.1 Bacteroidota bacterium | reverse complement strand
GATCCTCGTCCGCACCGACGCCTCCCGCCGCGAGACCGAGGCGGACGAGGGCAACAATCTGACCGTCGGGCCGACCGTGACGGTCTCGCTGCCCAATCTCCCGGATCTCCGTGTGACCGCGCTCGGCCCACCGGAACCGTACTGCTATTACGTCCCGCCCCCGCCGCCCATCATTGCCAGCAGCCGACCCGCCGGGGCGACCACCGAGGCGGCGGCGGCCCGAACCTTCGGCGGTGGATACTACGTCCCATGCCCGCCTGCTGCCGAGCGCGACACGGGTACGCTCTATCGAAGCGGTGGCCCCCTCGGTGGCGGTGGGGTAGATGTCACCAACATCCGCTACGCCTACACCTGGACCGGCGTCAACGAGGGCGACGGCCCTGCGCGCGGTGGCTTCGAGGACGCGCTCTACTTCCAGGAGACGCCGGACTTCAACACGTTCGAGGCCACGTTCCTGGGCGTCGTGCAGGTGGACAGCACGGTCAACCCGGGCGAGACCTACACGACCGCCACGCCCGTGCTCGGCGTCCACGATCAGGTGCTGCCGGACAGCGGATACTACTTCATCCGCGCCAACTGGCAGCAGCAAGCCTTCGAGGGCGCGGCCTCCGACAACAACCTGTACCGCTCGCCCGGCCGGACCATCCTACGCGATCTCCCACCCTCCGACGTCGCTGTGGAGGGGCTGAGCGCGCCCGCCTCGGTGACCGCGCGAGACAGCCTGAACGTCACGTTTACGATCCGCAATCTCGGCCCGAGCGCCGTCGCGCAGGCCCTCGTGAGCTACGCCGTCTATCTCTCCGAGGACGACGAACTGACTACCGAGGGGGAGGAGGCCGACCGGCTCATCGGACGAAGCGCGTTCGACAACGTCACCGACGGGCCGCTCCAGCCCGACGGCTTCGAGACCTTCACGGCCCGACTCCTCGCGCCAGACGGCGAGGTGGGCGCCCGTACACTCTTCGTCGTCCTCGATCGCGAGGGGCTCATCAACGAGCGCATCGGCGGGACGCTGTTTACCGACAACAACGTGGCGCAGACCACGATCACACTCGGCCCGCCTGCACTTCCAGACCTCACGCCCGCGGACCTGACGGTGCCTGCCACGGCGACCGCCGGGGACCCCGTGCTCGTCCGCTACGAGGTGCGCAACACCGGCGCCGCGCTCCGCCCGCCGGCCCGTCGTGCAGACCAGCTCTACGTCTCCGACCAGGACGTGTGGCCCGGACGCGAGGCCGCCCGGCGTCTCTTGTACCAGGATGAACGGGAGCCGCTGGCCGCTGGCGACGCCTACCAGCGCGATCTCACGCCGCGCCTCCCGCGCGACCTCGAGGCGGGGGTTCAGTACGTCTACCTCGTCGCCGACGCGGACAGCACGCAGCCCGAGGCGGACGAGGCCAACAACGTCCGCCGCAGCAGCGCGATCACCGTAGCGGCGAGACCCCGCCCGGACCTCGCGGTCACATTCCAGACAGGGCCTCCCACAAGCGCCATGAGCGGCGAGACTGTCCGCCTCGGGTGGCGTGTGGAGAACACCGGCACCCGCGCGACCTCCGCCACCTCTTGGACCGA
The DNA here is from genome assembly GCA_039024735.1 of Bacteroidota bacterium. Classification (GTDB taxonomy): domain Bacteria; phylum Bacteroidota; class Rhodothermia; order Rhodothermales; family Rubricoccaceae; genus Rubricoccus. The sequence goes on along the minus strand of JBCCPW010000043.1, from coordinate 11,641 downwards.
CGCGGTCCTCCTTTCCACCGATGACGAGCCGTCTGCGGACGACACCGTGCTCGGGCGAGAGGTGCGCATCGGTGCCCTCGTGCCGGGCGCGAGCTACACTGCCACGTTGGACGTGCCCCTCCCTGCCGACCGCGATGGCACCTTCACCCTGCTGGTCGTTACCGACCGAGGCGGCGACGTAGACGACGCCTCACGCGAGAACAACAACGCCGCGCCCGCCGCGCCCACCGCCGTCACGCTCACCGCACCTGCCGATCTCCGCGTCGCGCAGTTCACCCTTACGGGCACACCCCAGGCCGGGCAGCCGCTTCGGGGTGTCGTGGAGGTCGTCAATGACGGCGCCGCAATCCCGGCGGGCACCGCGTGGACAGACGCCTGGACGCTCTCGCCCGGAACCGAGCGCGGCCCTGGAACTGCGACGCTTCTCACCGAGGCCGTCCAGGGGCCTCTTGCTAGCGGCGCCCGCTACACCCACACCGTGGACCTCTTCCTCCCGGACTACGCCTCTGGCAGCTATCTCCTCGCTGTGACGGCGGACAGCCGCGCCCGCGTTACCGAAGGCGGCCAGCGAGAGAACAACACGCGCGAGGAGCGGGTGGAGATCGAACTTCCGCCGCCGGTGGACCTCGTCGTGGAGAACGTCGCAGTCCCAGCGGATGCCACGCCCGGCCAGGAGACAACCATCACGTACGATCTCGTCAACCGGGGCCAGAGCACGCTCGAGGGCCTCTTCTTCGACGCCGTCCATCTCTCTGAGGACGCCACGTTCGAGATCGAGGACCCGCGCCTTGCCTTTGAGCGTCGCTCGCTCTCCCTGCCACCGGGCGTCCGCCGAGCCCTCGCGATGACGGTCCGCCTGCCGGAGCCCGGCGAGGCCATCCACGTGCAGAACGCGGGCGCGCCCGCTGCCGGGTCCTCCCGCCTCGGCACCGAGGCAGAGGGAATCCCAGACGGGTCTCCCGCGCTCGGCGAGGCGCCCAATGCGCTCCGCACGCTCACTCAGGTGGACCAGGAGGCCGCAGGCACCGTCCCCAACCTCACCCCTGGCGACTACCGCGCCATCGTCTGGACCGACGTGCGAGGCGGCGTCCGTGAGACAGACAACGACAACAACCGGACCGCCTCGGACGGTCAGATCGGTGTCGCTATCCCGGCGCTTACGCTCGGGCAGCCGGAGCCGGTCGTCCTCGCGGCGGGCATTGAGCGGTACTACCGCCTAGACGTGCCGGAGGGCCGAGACCTCCGTCTCTCGCTCGGCAACCCGACGACCTTCCGCGACGAGGAGTTCGAGCTCTTCGTCGCCTACGACCGCGTGCCCACTCCCGGCGACTTCGATGCCGCGTTTGCGGCCGAGAGCGCACTCGGCGCGCCCGAGCTCCTCGTGCCCAGCACGCGCGCGGGCACGTACTACGTCCTCGTCCGCAACCCGTACCTCCTGGCTCGGTTCGGCGACGAGGCCGACGTGACGCTCACCGCCGAGGCGTTCGACTTCCGTCTCTTCTCCAGCACTCCGGACGCTGGCGGAACGCAGGGCCGGGTCCTCGCGACCGTCCGTGGCGCACAGCTCGCACCGGGGACGACGTTCCACCTGGAAGGTGGTGGCGCCCGTGTGGACGGTCGCGTCGTTCGCGTCGTCTCCTCAATGGAGGCGCAGGTAGAGTTCGACCTGCAAGGCGCCGCGACGGGCCGCTACGACATCGTTGCGGAGCGCGCCAGCATGACCGCCCGGCTAGCGGACGGCTTCGAGGTGCAGACGCCAAGCGCGGTCCGGCTGCGCGAGGCCCTGGTCCGCCCGCCTGCCCTTCGTTTCAACGAGCGCGCCGCGCTAGAGGCCGTCGTTACCAACGATGGCAACGTGGACCTGGATGTTGTGGTGATGAGCGTGCTCGTTCCGGCTGAGGTGATGTTCTCACTCACGTCCGAAGACTTCGTGGGCTCCATCCTCTCCCCAGACGCGGCACCGGATCCCTCCGCCACGGTGCAGAGAGGGATTACCATCGATGTCGTCTTGCCCGATGGAGACGTGCTCCAAATGGGGCTCATCACCGTCATCGCACGCGACCTCCGCATCGGGGAGTCGTTCACAGCCGACCTTGTCTCGCCTCAGGTCACCCTCCTGCCCGGTGAGCTCGCACCCTTCGCCATCACGACGCGCGGATACACGCGCGAGGAGTTCGCCGCGATGATTCAGGAGAACGCCCCGCGCATCCTGGGCGAGATCGATCGGAGCCCGGACTTGCTTTCGGGCACGCCTGAGATTGCGGCCCTCCTCGCAACCAACAACGCCGACGCCGTCGCGCAGATCGCGTCCAACCTGGACGCGTTCTTCGCCAGCGTGGGGCTCACAGGCGACGGCCCGCTTCGGGGAAGCCGCACGGTCACGTACACACCGCAGGCCGGTGCGCCCGCCGCTCTCCGCGTGGACCTTGCGAGCTTACTCGCTACTCCGCAGGAGTGTGCCGACCTGGGAACCGCGTTCGGCATCGGGATTGGCATCCCGGCCCTCATCGTGGGCATCATCCTGCTCCCCGCAGAGTTGACGGCGCTCGCCGTGATCGGTGTCATCGCGGGGGCGATCAGCCTCGCCGTCGCTCTGGACTCAGTCATCAACAACCGGGACTGGGGCTTGCTCGGAGAATTTGGCCTGCCTGCCAGTCCGCTGGACCTTGTACCTCTCGCCATCCGCTTCGCTTGTGACCCCACGTTGGGCTCCGTGGATCCGAATGACATTCTCGGCCCGGAGGGCTACGGAGCCGCCCGCTGGATCCCGCGTGATACCCCCATCCCGTACACGATCCGCTTCGAGAACGACGCTACGCTCGCCAACGCCCCGGCCAAGGAGGTGATCATCACCCAGACGTTGGACGAGGACCTAGACCTGCGGAGCTTCCGCGTGGAGCGGTTCGGCTTCGGCGAGCGGAGCTACAAGCTTCCCGGCTCGGGCCGCGCCTACTACACGGATCGCCTCGATCTTCGCGACAGCCTCGGCGTGTTCGTGGACGTGGCGACGACTCTCGACGTGACGAGCGGCGAGATCCGTCTCTCGCTTCGCGCCATTGACCCGCAGACGGGCGCGCTGACGCAGGACCCGTTGGGCGGCTTCCTTCCGCCGAACGAGGACGCGCCAGAGGGTGAAGGCTTCTTCGCGTACCGCATCCGGCCGCTGGAGACCGCCCCCGAGGCGGCTCGCATCGACGCCCAGGCGAGCATCGTGTTCGACAGCAACCCACCCATCGAGACGCCGCCGATCTTTAACACGCTGGACGCCGCCGCGCCTGAGAGCCGCGTGGACGGCGGACGCGTGGTTGTGCTGGACACCTCCAGCGTGCAGCTCTCGTGGAACTCCTCGGACCGAGGCGCGGGCCTGGCCTCCGTCGCACTCTACGCTCGCCGCGCGGACACGGGTGAAGCCGCTGCGCCGCCGTTTGTCGGTGCGAGCTTCGAGCCCATCGCGACTGGGCTGACGGACTCGACGTTCGTGTTCGAGGGCGCGCCCGGCGCGCAGTACGAGTTCTTCACCCTCGCGACGGACTTCGCGGGCAACACCGAACCCATGAAGACCACACCCGACGTAGCCGTGGTGGTCTCCGGCGAGAACGGGCCGTCTCAGACTGCCGCGGAGACACTGCTGCTCCAGGGCTATCCCAACCCCACGCGCGGGCGGGTCACAATCCCGTTCCAGGTCGCTGGGCCGGGCGAGGCGGAGATTGAGGTGTACGACCTACTGGGGCGGCGCGTGCTCTGGCTGGAGCCGGAGCCTGTGGCCGAGGGGCGCCACACGCGCGAGGTGAACCTGCGCGGGTTCGCTGCCGGGGTGTACCTCTATCAACTCCGCGTCCGCGACGAGCGCGGCGACGTACGCTTTGCGGACACTCGTCGGATCACCGTCGTGCGGTAGCGCGCCCAGCCCCCGCCTCGGTGAGGGAACCGACGTTCCTCGCGAGATCACCGAGGCGGGGGCTGGGGTCAGCGCAGCGAGCGGACGGTCTCGAACGGATGGTCCGTGAACACGCCATCCATGCCCGCCTCGGCGAGGGCGTGGACTTCCCCCGCGAGATCACCGAGGCGGGCCGGGTCGCCATCTGCGGTGCGGAAGGGCGGCAGCAGAAACACATTCTCTGCGCGGACGGTCCAGACGTGAACCGTGAGCCCGGCGTCGTGGGCGCGCTCCACGAGACCGGTCGGCACGGCGGTCTCTGCGTCCAGCACGAAGGCCTTGTGCACGCCGATGGCGTCGGCGTAGGTGGCGATCTCCGCGAGCCCCTCGGCCGTCATCATGGCGCCGTACGGACGGTCCGCACGGTCGAACGGGGCACCGCCGGGATATGCGAGTTGGACGAGCCGGAGATCGGTCTGCGCCCGCAGCGCCCGGAGATTGCCGACCTCGAAGGATTGGATCCAGACGGGAGCCTCGCGCGAGGTGTACCCGGCGCCGTGAAGCGCCGCGAGCAGCGGCGTCTCCAGCGGCAAGCCGATCTCGCGGAAGTAGCTCGGGTGCTTCGTCTCGGGGTAGAGGCCCACCGGACGCCCTCGCGCGGCGCCCATCTCCCGCACCAGCGCGATCACCTCGTCCAGCGTGGGGATCTCGAACTGGCCGTCGTACGCGGTGGACCGGAGGTTCGGCAGGCGCTCCACGGCGCGGAGGGTCTTCAGCTCGGCGAGGGTAAAGTCCTCCGTGAACCAGCTCGCGACCTCGCGACCGTCGATGGTCTTGGTCGTGCGACGGTCGGCGAACTCGGGGCGCGAGGCCACGTCGGTGGTCTCGGAGATCTCGTTCTCGTGCCGGGCCACGAGGACGCCGTCGCGCGTGATGACCACGTCGGGCTCGATGACATCGGCGCCCTGCTCTACGGCGAGGCGGTAGGCCGCGAGGGTGTGCTCGGGCCGGTGCCCGCTGGCGCCTCGGTGCGCGATCACGAGGAGGGTATCGGCGGGAGCCATGGCGACAGCGAGGAACAGCGCGAGCATCGGTGCAGGATCGCACCGGGACCGAGGCGGTGCATCCTACGGATTCGACGCCTGGATGTCGGTGTGTGCCACAAAGGACGACGGACCACAGACGACGGACAGCCTGCTCCACCTTGTGGGGACTAGGGCAGGCATCCAGGTCACGAGACGGCCCGTCCCGTCGTTCTCGTCCCGCCTCGGTGCTGGACGATTCCACCGAGGCGGACGCAGCAGAAGAGCCCACTGTGCCCCCGTTACGCAGTCCCGCCTCGGTGTTTCAGCGGGCCACCGAGGCGGTCGTCCGTGCTATGCCGTGCTCTCGTCCCGGGCGTTCGCCATCGCGCGGACACAGTCGCCGATGGAGACGACGCCCACGAGGCGATCCGCGTCCAGCACCGGCAGGTAGCGAATCGCGGGCTCCGTTAGCAACGCGAGGCACGCCTCCAGCGAGGTCTCCAGACCAACCGTCGTGGCCCCGGTCGTCATGACGGCCTCGACGCGAGTCTCGCGGGGCGTGCGCCCCTCCAGCACGACCCGCCGGAGATACTCGCGCTCCGTGAACACGCCCTGGAGGCGGTCGTCCGCCACGACGAGGACGGACCCCACGTCGGCTTCCACCATCCGGCTGACGGCTTCGGAAACGCTCGCGCCTGGCGGAATGGTGATGAGGCTGTTGCCTTTGTACGCGAGGAGAGTGGCGACGGAGAGGGACATGCTCGCCTAGACGAATTCCCCTCACGATACGTCACCTCGCGCAAACGGCAACCCGGCACCGCAGAGTCTGTCCGCACGCGCCTCAGAGGGCTATCTCGCGGATTCGTTTGGAGGTACGCGCGTCTCGTGGGTACCCTCCGGACCGGGCTTTTCCCTATATCACGATGGAGACCGCTCCCGAGCGCGTCGTGGACTTGATCCGCGAAGGCCGGAAGATCGAGGCCGTCAAAGCCGTCCGCGAAGCGACAGGCGCGAGCCTCAAGGACGCGCTCCACGCCGTCGAGGAGATCGAGCGTGGCACGGCGGCGGACGACCCGATGCCCGAGGTGGTCGCGCTCGCCCGCGAGGGGCGGGCCGTGGACGCCATCGCGCTGCTGCGCGAGCGCACGGGCCTCGGTCTCAAGGAGGCGAAAGACGTGGTGGACGCCCTGCCCCAGCCGGACATGCCGGGAGCGGCGTCTCCGATGGTGTCCGTCGCTGTCGGCGTCGCCCTCCTGGCCGTGGGCGTGGCGCTCGCGCTGCTGTTCCTCGTCTGAACCGGGCGCGAGGCTGGGCGTCCGAGAGCGAAACCCATCCTCTCCGCATGGCCTCCCTTCCTGTCCACGCCTCCGGCACGTTCTCCATCGGCGGTGCCCTTCCCGTCCATCGCCTCGGGTACGGCGCGATGCGCATCACAGGCGAGGGCGTCTGGGGGCCGCCCGCCAACCCCGCCTCGGCGCTCGCCGTCCTCCGCCGCGCCGTCGAACTCGGCACCGACTTCATCGACACGGCCGACTCGTACGGACCGTTCGTGAGCGAGGACCTCATCGCCGAGGCGCTCCACCCGTACGACGGCGTCACCATCGCGACGAAGGGCGGACTGCTCCGCACCGGCCCCAGCATGTGGCACGCCCTCGGCCGCCCGATGTACCTCCGGCAGGCCGTCCAGATGTCACTCCGGCGCCTGAACCTGGACACGATCCCGCTCTACCAGCTCCACCGGATCGACCCGCAGGTGGACGCGGCCGATCAGTTCGCCGAACTGAAGCACATGCAGGACGAGGGCTGGGTCCGGTTCGTGGGGCTGAGCGAGGTGAGCGTGGACGAGATCCGGGCCGCGCGAGACGCCGGACTGGAGATCGCGACGGTGCAGAACGTGTACAACCTCGGGCAGCGCAAGCACGAGGCCGTGCTGGACTACTGCGAGCGCGAGGGCATCGGGTTCATCCCGTGGTATCCGCTCAACGCGGGCAAGCTCTCCGACTCGGAGATCCTTCGGGAGGCCGCCGACCGCCTCGGTGCGACGCACAGCCAGATCGCCCTCGCGTGGCTGCTCAAGCGCTCGCCCGTGATGCTGCCGATTCCCGGCACCTCGTCCGTGGCGCACCTCGAAGAGAACATCGCCGCTGCTGAGATCGACCTCCCGGACGACGTGTTCGAGGCGCTGGACGCGGCCACTCGGGGCGGCTAGAGCAGCGTTCGAGTCGGTCCGAGGCACCGATGCAAGGGGAGGACGGACCACAGAGCCACCGGACCCACCTGCAGAGGGCTCCCGTCTCCCGCCTCGGTGTCCTCCACGACAGCACCGAGGCGGGTTCGCCACGCGCTGAACAGACCGTCCGCGTGGGCGTACCCTTCCGCCGCCCGCTCCCGCCGCCGCTCCGTTGCGCCTCGTCACCCCCATGCGCGCCGTTCGCTTTCGCGAGTTCGGCCCGCCCTCGGTCCTGCACGTCCGGGAGGTGCCCGATCCCGAGGTGGACGACGACGCGATGCTCGTCCGCGTGGCCGCGTGTGGTCTTAACCCCATCGACGCGGAGATCCGCGCGGGGCATCTCGCGAGCGTGCTCACAGGACAGCCGCCGCGAGGGCTCGGGGCGGAGATCGCCGGGACGGTGGAGCGCGTGGGCGCGTTCGTGACGCGATTCGCGCCCGGCGACCGGGTGATCGCGATGCTGCCTGCGGTCCGAGGCGAGGGCTACGCAGAGTGGGCGGCGGTGCCGGAGGACGAGGCGGCGCTCTGGCCCGAGGGGCTCTCGGCCGCCGAGGCGGCGTGCCTCCCCCTCGGTGGCCTGACGGCGCTTCAGGGCCTTCGGTCCAAGGCCGCGCTTCGCGCCCGGCATCGCGTGCTCATCCACGGCGCGAGCGGCGGCGTGGGCACGATGGCCGTCCAGATCGCGGCGCTGCTCGGCGCGCGGGTCGTCGGGACGGCGAGCGCGAAGCACCTGGACCTCGTGCGGAGCCTCGGGGCGGTGGAAGCGGTGGACTACCGCGCCGAGGACGTGACGCGCCGCGACGGCTTCGACCTCGTCTTCGACGTGGCCGGGACGCTCCCATTCGGCCTCGCGCGGCCCATGCTCGTGGCACACGGCGGCTACGTGACGACGCGGGTGAGCCCGGGCGTCGTCACGCGGGCGGTGCTTCAGAAGGCCATGCCCGGCCCCACGATGTCGTACTGCCAGGTTCAGCCCGACGGCCCCGCGCTGGAGTGGCTCGCGGCGCTCGTCGGCTCCGGCGCGGCCCGCGTGGTGCTGGACCGGACCTTCGCGATGGACAACGCCGCCGAGGCACATCGCTACCTCGAAGGCGACCACGGCCCCGGCTCCTCCGCGCTTCTGGTAGGGACACGTCCACAGCACCCATGACCCCGTCCAGACGCTCCGTGGGGCATCTCTTCCTGCCCGCCGCCTCGGTGCCAGGGCGTTCTTCCATCCGTTCCGCCTCCCTGCCCCGTACGCCCCGAGGGGCGTCTCTTTCCCACGCCTCGGCACCGAGGCGGACCTCCCCTTCCCTTCATGTCCACCGTCTTCTTGACCGGCGGCACCGGCTTCGTCGGCAGCCACGTCGCTGAAGAACTCCTCGCGCGAGGCCACCGCGTTCGCGCCCTCGTGCGCTCGTCGCCGAAGTGGCTGGCGGGCCTCGACGTGACCACCGTCCCGGGCGATCTCTCCGACGTGAACGCCCTCGCGACGGCCGCCAGCGGCGCCGACCTCGTGATCCACGCCGCGGCGCTCACGCGTGCCCCCACGTTCGACGATCTCCGCGAGGCCAACGTGGAGGGCACCCTGCGCCTCCTCGACGCCTGCGCCACGGCTCCAGACCCACCGAGGCGGGTGGTGGTGGTGAGCAGCCTCGCGGCCGTCGGGCCGAGTCCGGGCCGTCCCCTCACCGAGGCGGACCCTCTCGCGCCGCTCTCCACGTACGGACGCTCCAAAGCGGAGATGGAAGAACGCATCGCGGCGCACCCGCTCGCGGACCGCGTGACCATCGTGCGCCCCCCGGCGGTCTACGGGCCGCGCGAGGCGGACATCTTCACGGTCATCAAGACGGCCGCGCGGCAGCACCTCTTCCCCATCGTCGGCGACCCGGACGCGCGCGTGCTGGACCTCGTCTACGTGACCGATCTCGCGCGGGGCATCGCGGACGCGGCGGACCACGCGGATGCGGCGGGCGAGACGTTCTTCGTCGGTGGCGAGGCGCACGCGTGGGGCGAGATCCACCAGGCGGTGACGCAAGCGCTCGGCACGTGGGCGCTCACGATCAAGGTGCCGCCTCGGGTCGTCGGGCCGGTGGGCGCGGTAGCGGAGACGGTGGGGAAGGTGTTCGGGACGTATCCGCCGCTCAACCGCGAGAAGGCCCGCGAGGCCACCGAGGCGTGGGTGGCGTCCTCGGCGAAGGCGCGCGAGGCGTTCGGGTACTCGCCGCAGGTGGGACTGGCGGAAGGGATGCGGCGGGCCGTGGCGTGGTACCGCGACGCGGGGTGGTTGTGATGGCGCCCGCCTCGGTGGCATGATGAGCGGACCAAGGCGGGCACGCTCGGTCGTGGACGGTGGACGATCTGACGGGCCCCGCATCGGTGGGGCTGTGGGGCACCGAGGCGGACGAGGACCGCCCTACCTTGGGCGGCATGTCTGATGGTGCCCGCTCCGCGCTCTGCTCTCGCTGTGTTCTCGGGGCGATGGGGGTGGCCCTCGTGCTCGCGCCCCTCGCGGCCTCGTCAGCGGCGCAGGATGTGTCTGATGAGACGGTCGTCGAGTGGGAGCCGCTGCCCGGGTTCGAATCTTTCAACCTCAATGACGCCGAAATCATCGGTTTCCCGCTCGTTCATCCAGATCGCACGCGCCTTCTCGCAGGCGGTGGGGGCGACATCTATTTCTGGGGGGAGGGAGAGCGGGAATGGGAGGAGGTATGCGCCCCTGCAGCCTGTCGTTCGACAGCGATCGCCGTTCGAGATTCCGTCATCATCACCGGTGACCTTGCCGGTCCGGGATCCGGGGGCGCACTCTCGCTCGACGGCGGCCGCACCTGGACCTTCGACATGCTGACCGACCCCAACAACAGCGTCTCAGCCCTCCTCTGGAGCACCCACCCCGACACCGACGGCTCGCTCTATCTCGGCGACTCCTTTCGCATCCGTCGCTCCGACGACCTCGGCCGCGAGGGGACCTACACCACGCTTGGTCTCGTCGGTGGGCAGATTGAAGACCTCGCCGAGGTGCCCCCCTCGGCCGTGCTGCCCTCCGGTCGCATCCTTGCCGCCGTCTGGAACGGCCTCTCGCTCTCCGACGACGGCGGGCAGAGCTTCCGCTCGTCCAACGTCTACCGGCAGGGCGGGCTGATCGGCACCTCTCTCGCGGTCCACCCGGATCCCACCCATCCGTACGGCGCCGTCGCCTACGCGGCGGTCATCCTCGCGGGCGAAGACCCGCCCTTCCCGGCTCTCTTCCGCTCCGACGACGGCGGCGAGACGTGGGAGGAGACGGCGCGGGTGGAACCCGGCGATTTCGGCGTGGCCGACCCGGACGAGATGCAACTGCTCGCCACCAGCGACGGGGTACTGTGGGTGGGCGTGTTCGACGGAATCGGAGGGCGTGCCCCAAGCCTGGGCGTCGTGTTGCGCTCCACGGACGGCGGGGAGACGCTGGAAGCGATAACCGAGGGGTGGGGTGGCTTCGGGGTGTACATGCTGGCGGAGTCCCCAGACGGCCGAGTGTACGCGGCGACGGACTCGTTGGTGTGGCGGACGGTAGACCCGGTGGTGGCCGTGGCGAACACGCCGGAAGCACCGGAGCCGGTCCGCCTCGGTGTTCGCGTGGAGCCGAACCCGGTCGCCGGGCGCGCGGTGGTGCAGTGGCAGCAGACCGAGGCGGGCACGGCGCGGGTGACGGTCCACGACGCACGCGGTCGGGAGGTGCTCGTCGCCACAGATCGCCGCCTCGGTGCGGGCGATCAGAGCACTGAGGTGGACACGTCGGGTCTGGCGCCTGGGGTGTACCTCGTCCGGGTGGTCACCGAGGCGGGGGCGGCCAGCGCGCGGCTGACGGTGGCGCGGTAGCCCCCCTCGGTGGTTCCATGCCGCACCGAGGCGGAGGCGGCGCCCGCCCCGGCACGTCCATTCTTCAGGGATCGGGGCCAAAACCGCCGTGTTACCTTGTCTGAATCGCTTTTCTGGCACCTCCGCGCCTCCGCGCGCTCCTCCTGTGGACCCCCTCGGCTACAACAGCGGCTACGTCGAAGACCTCTACGCGCAGTACCTCCAGAACCCGGAGTCCGTCAGCGAGAGCTGGCGCGAGTTCTTCGCCGACTTCGACCCCGGCGCGATGGTCGTCCGGGGCGACGGCGGCGAGATCGTCCCCGCGGCTCCGGCCGAGGCGAACGGCAGCGCCCCCCCGACCGCCTCGGTGAGCCGCCCGACTCCGCCGACGGTAGCGGCGGAAGAGGCTCCCTCCGGAGACGGCGCCCCCGCTCCATCGGCGGCGCCCTCGGCTCCACAGGCCCGGGCGCCCCAGCCGTCGGCCCCCTCTCCGTCCACGCCAGCGCCCAGCCCCGCCCGGAGCGCGCCCGAGGTGGACGTGCCCGAGGGCGGCACGACCGAGTCCATCCGAGGCGTCGCCGCACGGATCGTGGACAACATGGAGGCCAGCCTGACCCTCCCCACGGCCACGTCCGTCCGCGACCTCCCGGTCAAGCTCATGGCCGAGAACCGGCGGCTCCTCAACCGCCG
>JBCCPW010000042.1:0-13243 GCA_039024735.1 Bacteroidota bacterium | reverse complement strand
GGTTCTCCCCACACGCGCTCCCGGGAATGGGACTGGTTATGTCCTGTGGACGGTCCAGCCCGTACAGTCCGACGGTAAGGTGCGAGGAGCGCTCGCGGCCGTCACGGTCCGAGACAGTAGCTCGCCGGCTGAGTCAACGGGTGACCGCCCTCTCGACGTGGCTCCCTTGGACGATTACGTACTCCAGGCGGTGCGTTCCCACGTCAGCGCCCTCGTGGGGCATCTGGAGCTACTTCGCCATAGCACGCTAACGGGGGTCCAGAAAGCCCGGCTCGACTGTGCGCTGGAAGAGGCCTTCGAAACCGCCGATCTGCTCACCGAGGAGGCCCCCACTCCGCTCTCCCGTCAGCACGATGATCCCAGCGGACCCGCTCGTCAGTCTCTCCGCGTTCTCATCGTGGAGGACAACGAGGCCAACCGTCACGTGCTGCTCGGCATGCTAAACGTGCTGGGCATCCAGGCCGATCCCGTCGCGACAGCCACCGAGGCGCTGACGATGATGGGCGCATTCGAGTACGACCTCGTGATCATGGACGTCATGCTGCCAGGGCTGGACGGGGCCGAGGCGACCCAGCGCATCCGCGACGTGCACGGCGACCGCACGGCCGTCGTGGGCCTGACGGCGCAACCACAGGCCCGCGAGCGCTGCCTGGAGGCCGGCATGGATGCGTTCCTCCTCAAGCCGGTCCGTCTCAATCAGATCTCGCAGGTGCTCGACGCCTGCGCGACCGCCTGACGGCGAGCGGCCCGACACGACGCACGAAAAGCCCGCCCCGGCTGCCGGAACGGGCTTTCAGATGAGATCCAAGCGCCGAGGGCGCGAGCGAGGTCCGCTAGTAGTAGCGGCGCGACGCGCGGCGGGCCTTCTTGGACGCCTCCTTCCGCGCTTCGCGGCGGACATCGGAGGGCTTGGTGAAGGCGAGGCCCTCGCGGTACTCGCGGAGGACGCGGGCACGGTTGACCGTGCGCTTGAACCGACGCAGCGCGCGGTCGATGGACTCCTTGTCGCGAACTTTGATGCCGATAGCCAAACCGAACAGCGGGGTGGGTGGAAGAAAACGGGCGCGAGGGTGCGAGGCCGAAGAAGGTAGAGGACCGCGAGTCCCGAACCAACGAACGCGGTGGGCGGGATTGGTGAATACCGGCCGAAGCGGCCCGGGTTTCCCGCCTCGGTCCTCCGGTCGTTTCGGCGCAGACCGGTGCGGACCAGGACCGAGGCGGAAAACGGCGCGATCTTCCAGTCCCCAGTCCCCAGTCCCCAGTCCCCAGTCCCCAGATGCGCCTCATCCTCGCCACCCGCAACCCCGGCAAGGTCGCCGAACTCCAGTCTCGGCTGGAGGGGCTCGGTGTGGACCTGCTCTCGGCCACCGAGGTGGACGGGGCGCCCGAGGTGGACGAGGACCGGGACACGCTGCGTGGCAACGCCGAGAAGAAGGCGCGCGCGCTCTTCGACCACACGGGGCGCCCGTCCCTCGCGGACGATACCGGCCTGGAGGTGAACGCCCTCCACGGGGCGCCCGGTGTTCGCTCCGCTCGCTTCGCAGGGCCCGATGCCGACGACTCCGCGAACCGCGCGCACCTCCTGTCCCGCCTCGGTGAGGCCACAGACCGGACCGCCCGCTTCCGCACCGTCCTCGCGCACGTGGACGCGACCGGCGTCCAGTTCTTCGATGGGGTGTGCGAGGGGGAGATCCTGCGCGAGGAAACGGGGACCGGCGGCTTCGGCTACGACGCCCTGTTCGTCCCGGCGGATGGGGAAGGGCGCACCTTTGCGGAGATGGACGGGGACGAGAAGAACCGGATCTCCCATCGCGGCCGGGCGCTCGATGCCTTCGCGGCGTGGCTCGCCATCACACGGCCTGCGGCGCCATGAGGGCTCTCGTTCAACGGGTCCACGAGGCATCGGTGCTTGTGGCTGGAGACATCGTCGGCGCCATCGGGCCGGGGCTGCTCGTGTTGCTCGGCGTGCGAGACGGCGACACGGACACCGAGGCGGACTGGATCGCGGACAAGCTCTCGGCGCTCCGCGTGTTCTCGGATGAGGACGGGCGCATGAACCACTCCGTGCTCGATACCGGCGGCGATGTGCTGGTCGTGAGCCAGTTCACCCTCTACGGCTCGCTCCGCAAGGGGACGCGTCCGAGCTTCACGCGTGCGGCGGCTCCGGCTGAAGCCGAGCGGCTGTACGAACGGGTCGTGGCTCGCCTCGCGGACCGCCTCGGTCGGGCGGTCCCCACCGGACGGTTCGGCGCTCATATGGAGGTCCACCTCGTCAACGACGGGCCGGTGACGCTGCTGCTGGAGCGCGATTCCTGACCGGATCCGCCTCGGTGGAGGAGAGGGAGAATCCCCTGTCACAGGACGACGCAGGTGGTTTACGTTGTACGTTATGACAGGACGCTTCCTTGCCCTCGCCATCGTGCTCGTGGCGCCCGCTCTCACAGGATGTGGGACCCTTCTCAATGGGCGATACCAGAACATCCCGATCTACTCGACGCCGTCCGGCGCGGAGATCGAGATCGACGGGCGCGTCATCGGGACAACTCCGGCGGCCTTCAATTTCAGGCGGGGCCGAACGTACATCGTGGTTCTCCGAAAGGACGGGTATGAACAGACGATGGCTCTCATCCGGCGTCGGGTGGATGCGCTCCCGTTTGTGCTCAATCTCGGCGTTCCCTTCTACATCGGGTACGGGGTGGACTTCACGAACGGGGCCGGGTTCATGCTCCGGCCTCGGCGCCTGGACGTCACCCTCTTGCCATCCACCAACACGGAGGCCTCGTCTTCGGAGGCCGGTCTTTTCCCTCGGTAGTCCCATGCGCGCTCTCGCTCTTGCTCTCCTCGCGCTTGTCGCCATCCCCAGTGCCGCGCAGGATGTCCTGCCAGGTCAACTCCCCTCCGACGACGGGCCGCAACGCCTCAGCGGCCCCCGGTTCGGCGTGACGTATCTCTCGCCCGGCGTCGTGGATCGCATCAACGACACTCTGACCGATCCGGGTGAGGAGGACGTGATCGACCTCCCGCTGACGACGCAGGTCGGGTGGCAGTTCGAGTTCCAGACATTCCAGAGCCAGAGCGGAGTGCTGACCGGCGTGGCAGAGATCGTCCCGCTCATCGGTGGCCTGGAACGTGGGCGGATCTTCCCGACCGTGACGTTCCTCGCGGGCGTGCGGACCCGCAAGGGGTTCGAGGTCGGACTCGGGCCGAACATTTCGCTGACGGGCGCCTCGGGCGTGAACGAATTCAACGAGACCAGCGGGGTGGCGGCCGGGCTGGCTCTCGCCGTCGGGCAGGGGCTCGATGTGGACGGCGTGTCCATCCCGTTCAACGGCGCCCTCGTGCTGAGCGAGAGCGGCGTCCGCGCGAGCCTTCTGGTGGGCCTGACGACCTCGCGAGGGCGGTACTAGCGGCTCCGCCTCGGTACCGAGGCGGACGACCTCGGTTACTCCGTGCGACGCTGGTACCGAATGACCCAGTTGTCCCTCCACGTCTCGCCATCGTCGGTGGTGGACTGCCAGCGCCACGTGAGGCTGTCGTTCGTCACGTCCTCCCAGATCATCCGGTTGATCTGCATCGCGCCGCTCACGGTCTGGAACGGCGCCATCCGCATCTCGCGGACGGTCCCATCGGCGTGGGTCTGGCCCTCAAAGAGGAGGTAGCCCCCGGAGTTGTCCACCCAGGTTTGCCGCCAGCCGCTCGGGGTGTAGACCGAGACACTCTGCCCTGCGAAGCCTGTCGCGTCCTCGAACCGCTCGTGGATCACACACCCCCCGAGGTCACGTGTGATGACGTTGGTGCCAGACCCCGGACCGTTTGCGCCATTCCACGAGAGGTCCCATGTGCCGACCCAGAAATCGAGGCCGTTTGCGGCGTCGGTCTGGCAGAGGGTCTGGGGTTGCTGCTGCGCGCGGGGGGCCGTCACGGCGAGCAGGACGGGAAGGAGAAGAGCGAATCGCATGTCGAGAGGGTGGGAAGGTCGGAGGTCAGGGCGAGCCAGAAACTGGCCGGGCGTCAACGTCGCACCGGGGAGGGCGGCAAGCCCTGATGATGTCCTGACCATGGGCCTGAAGGGTGCGTGGGAGAAAAGAGAACAGCGGTCTGCGGTGGGAATGGGAGTCCGCTCCGCCCGTGCCCCGTTCGGCGTCTCTACCGCACGAGCGTGACCGCCTGTGCTTGGGTCTGCGTGCCGTGCTGGAGCCGAACGAGGTACGTCCCGGCGGGCAGCGTCGTCCCGTCGAGGAGGACCGTGCCGTCCCCAGCGGACTGGTTGCCATCGAGGAGGACCGCTACTTCGCGCCCGCGCATGTCGTACACCGCGATGCGTGCGGCGCCCGCCTCGGGGAGGGTGTAGCGAACTGTCGCCATGTCGTGTGCGGGGTTCGGTGCGATACCGAGGCGGAGAGACTCGGCCGCAGGCGCCGGTGGCCCTTCACTGGCGCTGACCGGTACGAGCGCGCCCCCCTCAGTCGCGAGGAGAAACTGGTCGGCCGACACGTCGGAGAACATGTCCACTGTGCCCGACGGCCAGCGGATGGTGAGTTGTTCTACCTGTGTCGCGTCACCGAGGCCGAAGTGGACATCGAGGGCGTTGTGGCCGTTGAAGGCATCCTGAGCAGAGACCTCCCGTGTCATCGGCGTCAGCGTGCCGTTCAGGATCACCTGCGCCTCCAGTACGGCGTGAAGGCCCGCTCGGTTGGAACTCGTGCCGTCGAGCTTCACGTGGAGCCAGTGATGGTCGGCGGGCGCGTCCGTCCGGTAGAGTTGATTGGTGAACTGAGGCCCGGCTACGCCGGGGAAGACCGGCACGACGGACAGGTCGAGATCACCGTCGGCGTCGTAATCGCCTGCGGACGCGCCATAGGTCGCCACCGTGACGGACGCGAAGGCACCGGTCTCGGTGAAGGTGTAGTCCGGTGCGCCGCTGTTCTCGTAGTACCGGTTCGGGGAACCGCCCTCGTTGGAGACGAAGACATCCAGGTCGCCGTCGTTGTCGTAATCGCCCCAGAGGTTGCTGAGGGACGCATCGAGATCGGACGTGAGGGCGCCCGCCTCGGTGGTGACCTCGGAGTAGGTCCCCCCGTCGTTGCGATAGAGTTGGTTCGCTGGCGCGCTGCCGGAGTTGGTCACGAACGCGTCCAGATCGCCATCGTTGTCGTAATCGATCAGGTTCCAGACCTGCCCGTCGCGGTCTGTCGCGAACGGCCCGTCTTCGATGCGCTCGAAGGAGGCCGTTCCGGTCTCGACGAGCAGATTGCGGTACAGAAAGTCCGGGCCGGGCGTCCCGGTGGCCGGACCCGAGCCGACGAACAGGTCCTGGTCGCCGTCTCGGTCCACATCCATCCAGCGGCCGACGGTGAACGGCGCGAGACCGTCGGTGATGGGCGTGTCGGTGACCTCGGTGAACAGCCCGCCCCCCAGATTGCGATACAGCGAGTTCGGCACCGGCTCCGCGCCCGGCGAGACGAACCCTGCGGGGTGCGCGATGAACAGGTCCACGAAGCCGTCGTTGTCGTAGTCGCCCCAGGCACAACTCCAGCCGCGACTGTTCGCGTCACCCGCGATTCCGAACACCGTCCCGCCCTGGAAGGCCCCGCCACCGCCGATGCGCGTCATCACGCCGTCGCCATCGTTGCGGAGGATGGAACTCATGGGCGAGCCCGCGAGGCACACGTCGAGGTCGCCATCGTTGTCGATGTCCGCCCACGACTGGCCGTGCGAGCTGGGGTTGAGGTCCAGCAGATTCCCTCGCAGCGTGGCCGAGGGGTTGGTGAAGGTTCCGTCGCCGTTGTTGAGGAAGAGAGCAGGGGCAAAGTTGGCGCTGGGGTTTCCGATGGAGAGGTCGAGATCGAGGTCGCCGTCGATGTCCACCCAGGTGGTGCTGTAGGAGAACGGACCGTACCCCGAGATCGCTGGGTCTTCTACCAGGGTGAAGAGTTGGGCGCCCGCCGCCAGTGGGGTGAGAAGGAGAACCGAGAGGAGAGTGGCGCGAAGGGTCATGACGCAGGGGGCTGGTGGAGCTCGCCGACGCATCCGGCGAGCATGGCGCTAGAGTGGGCCGCTCGCGGTGCCTGCCGCCTGTTGGCACCGTAACCGTCCGCTGATTCGGCCTGATGATTCGCTGACGATCGGCCATTCAGGGCTCTCGTGTGTGCCCTGGCATTCGGCTGCGGCCAATCGCGCGAGATACTTTCGGGTCTCTCCCGCCTGCTGTGCTCGATTCCGTCCACGTCTCCCTC
The DNA here is from genome assembly GCA_039024735.1 of Bacteroidota bacterium. Taxonomy (GTDB): domain Bacteria; phylum Bacteroidota; class Rhodothermia; order Rhodothermales; family Rubricoccaceae; genus Rubricoccus. The sequence goes on along the minus strand of JBCCPW010000042.1, from coordinate 7,007 downwards.
TCCGATGGCTTCCGCATCGAAGGCTGGACCGTCGTGCCGAAGGCACACGAGATGGTGCGGCACGGCGAGACCGCGCACGTGGAGCCGAAGCCAATGGAGGTCCTGGTCTACCTCGCGGAACGAGCAGGGCAGACCGTCCGCCGCGACGAACTGATGGACACGCTGTGGTCGGGCGTGGTGGTCACGGACCACGCGCTCAACCGCTGCATCTCGTCGCTCCGGCGTCTCTTCGCCGACGACCCGCGAGCGCCACGCGTGATCGAAACGATTCCGAAGGCGGGCTACCGGCTCATCGCGCCGGTCGAGATCCTCTCCGGCGACAGTGCAGCAGCCTCGCCCGTCGCATTCGACCTCTCGCCGACCGTCTCTCCGGTGGCGCTATCCGTCGCCCCACCGAGGCGGATCGGGTGGCCTGCCCTCGCCGCGCTGGGAGGCGTGCTCATCGTGGCCGTCGCAGGCCTCATCCTCGCGACACGTCTCCCACCGGAGACCGTCACCCGCTCCCTGACCGTGGCGCTTGGCGTGGAGTCCGAGGCCGACTGGAATCCGGCGGGGACGCAGATCGTGTACGTCCACCACGAGGGCACCGCGCACCACACGCGCCTCCTCGTGCGCGATCTGGCCTCGGACGCGCCGCTCGTGCTGACGGAGGGTCACATGGACCTCTCGCCTGCCTGGAGCCCGGACGGAACCCGGATCGCGTTCCTCCGCTGCAGCGAGACGGCGTGCCGCGTCGTCGCCGTCCCGGTGCTCGGCGGCGAGCCGCGCCAGTTGCTCGACATGCCCGTTGCATCACGCGGTCTGGACTGGACCACCGATGGCACCGCGCTCCTCGTCTCGCCCAAAGGGTCGTCCGGTCTCGCCTCGGTCGATCTCCGCACCGGCCATTCAACTCTCCTCACCTCTCCGCCTGACGGCACGCACGACTCGCGCCCACGCCTCTCGCCCGATGGTCGGACGGTCGCGTTTCTCCGGCAGGCAGACGGCCAGGCCATCCTCGCGACTGTGCCCGCCTCGGGCGGGGACGTAACGCCCGTCATCCAGGGTCTTGCCGACATCCCCGGAGTCGCGTGGAGCCGCGACGGGCGCCGCCTTCTCTTCTCATCGAACCGCTCGGGCGTCTACGCGCTCTGGAGCGCCGATGCTCGCGGTCGCCAGCCTGCCGAACGACTGACGGGCCCGGCCGTGCGCGATCCCGGCGGTGTGGCTCTCGCAGGCGACCGCCTCGTGGTGGAGGACTGGCTCTACGAGATCAACCTGTGGCGAAGCACCGAAGGCACCGAGGCGGAACGCGTCGTCGCCTCCACCCTGTGGGACATGCACCCTGCGCTCTCCCCGGATGGCTCCCGCCTCGCGTTCGTCTCCAACCGCACCGGCCCGCCCGAACTGTGGACGGCCGACGCGAGCGGCCAGAATCCCCTGCGGCTCACCAGCTTCGGCGGCCCGTCCGTGGAGGCGCCGCACTGGAGCCCGGATGGGCGCGAGATCGCGTTTGTCGCACGGCCGGGGAGGACCGCCTCGGTGTTTGTTCTCTCCGCCGCCGGTGGCACCCCCCGTCAGGTGACCGACGACGCGGGGGACGACCTCTATCCGCGCTGGAGTCTCGACGGCCGCTCGCTCCTGTTCACGTCCACCCGAGACGGAGGCCCAGCAGCGATCTGGCGGATTCCGGCATCGGGTGGAGCCCCGCGTCTGGAGCGGGCCCTCGCGGCGAGGGTGGCCGAGGAGATTGCGCCCGGCGTCCTCGCGCTCACTCGCACAGGACGCGACGGCCTCTGGGTCTCCTCCGCCGATTCGCTCCGCTACCTCTCGGCTCTGCCCGCCGCAACCGACGCCGCCTCGTGGCTTCGAACCGAGCGGGGCCTCATCGTCCCAGACCGCAAGGCCGGTCGCCTTGTTCTGATCGACCCGGTGAGCGGCACGTCCACGCCCCTGGCGATGCCCACGGAGCGCCTGAGCGCCGATATCCCGGCCGTGGCCGCCTCGCGCGAGGGAGCCTCGGTCGTGATCTCGCGGACGGACCGCGTGGAGGCCGACCTGATGCTGGCCACGCCCGTCGAGTAGAGGTCCCCGCCGCGGTACCGAGGCGGGAGCAGACGTGGACTGAGGATGCGGCGAGTCTCCGACCACCGAGGCGGATGATGGCACGTGGCGATGGGGCCCCAACGCAAAGCGGGCGGCCCCACGAAGGAGCCGCCCGCTGATCCGAAGGCTGCGGTGTGCCTACTGGAATCGGACGTACACGGGATCGCCGGTCTCAACCGCCGCGTCCGCTGCCTCGCTGAAGGCCGCCTGCACGTCGGCCGTCTCCGCGGTGTCGGCAACCGTCACCTCGGCGCCATCTGCCGGGACTGCGGACGCACTGCCAGCAGCGGCACAGGTGACCTTGATGTTCCACGGGGTAATGAGTCCGCCCGTGAGAACGCTCACGAGGCCGTTCACGACGGTTTGCTGAGTCTCCACCTTCGCGACGCCGTACGGGCAGTCTTCTGCGACCTTGAGCGTGGGAGGCGGAATGATGCCGTAGACGAAGCCCAGAGCGAAGGGCTGCTCAACGACCGTCGCGCTCGGCGTCTTGCCTGTGACGACGGTCGCGTGGTAGCACCCGGGTGCGACGAGAAGGACCGCCAGAAGGACAAGAAGGGAGGCTTTGGGCATGATGAGGGAAGAGGTAGAGGAACAGGGACCACCGGCTGCGAGCGGGTGGGTGACGCTGGCAAGTGTACCGCCTCGGGACAAAACAGCCCAGGTGTCGACGACTTTTTTTACGCCCGAGGCGGGAATCCTGAGACGCTCCCGCCAGAGGAGCGAGGCATCCTTCGGTAGGGCGCGTACCTTGCCGAGCGGACGCCCCTTCGACCCCAATGCCTGACGCTTCCGCACCGACGCCGACCCGGTTCATCTTCGTGACGGGCGGCGTCACCTCGTCGCTTGGCAAAGGCATCGTCTCCGCCAGCCTCGGGCGCCTGCTGGAAGCGCACGGTTATCGCGCCACGGTCCAGAAGTTCGACCCCTACCTCAACGTGGACGCGGGGACCATGAACCCGTACGAGCACGGCGAGGTCTACGTCACCGACGACGGCGCCGAGACCGATCTCGACCTCGGTCACTACGAACGCTTCCTCGGCGTGCCCATGCGCCAGGCCAACAACGTCACCACGGGGCGCGTCTACGAAGGGGTCATCGCGAAGGAGCGCGCGGGCGCGTACCTCGGCAAGACCGTCCAGGTCGTCCCCCACGTGATCGACGAGATCAAGGGGTGGATGCAGCGCCTCGCCGAGACCGGCGAGTACGACGTGATCCTGATGGAGGTCGGTGGGACCGCAGGCGACATTGAAAGCTTGCCGTACCTGGAGGCCATCCGCCAGCAGCGGCTGGAGACGGGGGCGGCCAACGCGGCGCTCGTTCACCTCACGCTGGTGCCCTACCTCGCCGCCGCAGGCGAGCTGAAGACCAAGCCGACCCAGCACTCCGTCAAGACGCTCCAGAGCTACGGGCTCCAGCCGGATGTGCTCGTCTGCCGCACGGAGCACCCGCTCCCGGACGACGTGCGCCGAAAGATCGCGCTCTTCTGCAACGTCGAGACGGACGCGGTTATCGAGAGCCGCGATGCGGAGAGCATCTACGAGGTGCCGCTCATCCTTCGCGAGAAGGGACTGGATCGGGTCGTTCTCGCCCGCCTCGGTCTCGCGCCGGGAGACACAGCCGACGCCTCGCTCGCGCCGTGGGTGGAGGCCGTCCGCCGCCTCAAGTCTCCCGAAGGCAAGGTGACCGTCGCGCTCGTCGGCAAGTACGTGGAGCACCAAGACGCCTACAAGTCCATCTCGGAGAGCTTCCTGCTCGCGGGCGCCGCGACGGGCGTCCAGGTGGAGGTCCGCTCCGTCCTCTCCGACGACCTCACCGAGGCGAACGTGGACGAGGCGCTGTCGGGCGTCTCAGGGGTTCTGGTCGCCCCCGGCTTCGGCGACCGGGGCATCGACGGCAAGATCGAGGCGGTCCGGTGGACGCGCGAGTCCGGCGTTCCGTTCCTCGGCATCTGCCTCGGGATGCAGGTCGCCTGCATCGAGTTCGCGCGGAACGTCTGCGGCAAGCCCGGCGCCCACTCCACGGAGTTCGAGCCGGACAACGCCTTCCCGATCATCTCGCTCATGGAGGAGCAAAAGACGGTCACGGACAAGGGCGGCACGATGCGCCTCGGTGCGTGGCCGTGCGCCCTCGCCGAGGGCAGCATTGCACGGGAGGTCTACGGCGACGCGTTGGTGCACGAGCGCCATCGCCATCGCTACGAGGTCACCAACGACCTCCGCTACGCGCTCCGGGAGGGCGGACTCACGTTTGCAGGCATCAGCCCGGAGAAGGACCTCGTCGAGATCATCGAACTGCCGCGCGAGGCGGACGGCCCGACCCATCCGTGGTTTGTCGGCGTGCAGTTCCACCCGGAGTACCGATCCACCGTCGCCGACCCGCACCCGCTCTTCGTTCACTTCCTGGAGGCGGCCAAGCGCCACGCCGAGGCGGCCGGTGGCATCGACGCTCCGAAGGAGCCGAGCACCACGCGCCGCGTCCGACGCGCCCGCGCGAGCGTGCTCGCGGACGGGTGAGCACCCGAGGCGAGGCCGGGAGCACGGTGCTCTCGGATGAGGCGCTGGAGCGATACGGCGGCGTGCTCCGGGTTCGGGTAGGCGCCTTGCTGGTTCATCCAGAAGGAGACCGGATTCTTTTGGTGGAGCACGACGAGATCTGGCGGGAGCATGGCGAAGTTGGCGCATCCGGAGCGCGGGAGCACACGACCTTCTGGATGCCACCGGGCGGAGGCGTCGAGTTTGGAGAAGCGCTTTCCGAGGCCGTGATCCGGGAGGTTCGGGAGGAGACGGGGCTGACGGTGACCGTCGGGCCGCTCCGCTACGTGCTGGATTTCGTGCGCCCGCCGCTGCACGCCGTCTCGTTCCACTTCGAGTGCCACCTCCCCGATGGCGACACTGAGGCGGCCCGCCTCGGTCACGACCCGGAAATGGGGGACGCGCAGATGCTCCGCAGCCTGGAGTGGGTCCCACTGGACGATCTCGCGAGCCGCCGGATTTACCCGGAGCCGTTCCGACATCGGCTGGCGCCTGATCTCCGCGCGGGCTTCCCCGAGGGGACCGTCTACCTCGGGACGTCTCGGTAGCGCCCGCCTCGGTGCGGATGCGGATGCACCGAGGCGGAATCCTGTGATGAGGAGCCGAGCACTTCTACTCGTTCTGGCGCCCGGCCAGTCTATAGTCGTTCAGGGGAGGAAGTCCCAGCGATGCGCGGGCGGCGTTGGCCTCGTCCAGAGACGCGATGGTCGGCGGTCGGAACGCCTCCGCCTCCGGGTCGAACTCCCGAACGGTGCCGTACAGTTGAGCGCGGCCCTGCCGGATGCGAAGATGATCGGCAGCCTGCGCGTAGTGCTCCGGGGTCATCCGACTCGCCTCTACCTCTCGCCGAAGGGTGGGGAGGGATGCGTCGAGCGTGTCGGTCGGAGCGCTCAGAAGAAGCGAGAGCGGTTCAGATGTTGCCACATCTCCGAACCGATCGGCGCCGGGCCAGCCGTAGCGAGAGACGAGACGCAGAAGGCGGGAGGCATGGATGGCTCCAATCGCTTCGAGTTGGATCTGGAGGAGAGCCTGCTCGTGTTCCGAGAGCCGGTCGCGGTGCTCGGCCGACAACGCACGAAGCCGTGCCTCGCGCTCCTCGGGTTCGAGATCGCCAAGGGATCGCCGGGTCTCCTCGATCTCACAGGGGGACAAGGTGTGGAGTCGGCTCATCAGGCCCACCTGCTGGTCGAGCTCCGCCATCATGTCCAGGCTGAACCCGATCAACTCTCGGACCGGCTCGCTGATCGGGTCCTCAGGAGAACGCGCGGCCGGGCTGGGGCGTGGGGTGCCCAGAAGCGGCGGGCCGGTCTCATACGCCTCCAGCGGTGGAAGACCGATGTCTGCTCGTGCCCGGTTCGTTCTCTCGACGTCCTCGATCCGAGGCGGGCGGGTGGTGTTGGATCTCGAATCGAAGATCGAGAGCGTCCCGTAGAGCTGTCCTTTCCGGTCGAGGCGCAAGGCCCGGTCGTAGGCGCTCGCATAGGTCTGGGCGGGAAGCCGTCCTCTCTCGATGGCGTCCCGAAGGATGGGGTTGAGGTGGTCGAGGTCGTCAAGAGAGAGCGACAGAAGCAGAGGAGCTGCCGCGCCTGCGTCCGCTGTGCCGAGGCGGGAGGAGTCCGGCCACCCGTGGGTTTCGACCAGCGCCCGGAAGCGGGCCGCATTTGCTTCGAGGATGTCGTCGGTGTTCTGCCGGACGAGGTAGCGCTCCGAGCCGGAGAGATTCTGCCGAGTCTCCTGGCGAAGTTCTCGGGCTCGTTGGCTGCTCTCCTCACGTGGGAGGGCACTCAGCGAGGAACGGATGCTGTCCACCTCACACAGCGACAGGGAGTTGTACTGGAGCATCTGACGGGCGTACCCGTTCCATCGCTCCAGTTCCCGCAGCTCCAAGCCGACGCGTGCCGCCGTCTCACGATCCAGTGCCTCGGTAGGCTGTGCCGAGGCGATCGGGGCAAAGCACACCAGCGCGATGAGCACCGAGGCGAGTCGTGGGGCAGAGACCTTGCGCGGATGGCGAGACACAACGCCGGGGCTGGTCATGAAGCGACGTGTTGCATTCAACGGGCGCGAGGGTGGGAAGGGGGGCGTGCCCGGGTCTCGCATGAGATGGTGGCGATGACGAAGGCGGCGGAGATGGGAGACAGGCGACATGAGGGCGGTGAGGTGCGAGAGGTGTGAAATACGACGATCGTAGTAGAATGTTACGACGATGATAGTAAGAAGGGCGAGGCTCGTTCCCGCCAGGACCAATGGGCGTAGGTCCAGACAGCCTGGCAGAGCCTCGTCGCCCCGCGCGATGCGGTTTGCCCTGGAGAGCGGGCCCCGATCGGGTGGAGGTCTGCTGCTCCCGGGGAGGCCCCGTCTATCTTCGCGCGCCTCCCGCCTGTCCCG
>JBCCPW010000041.1:0-13248 GCA_039024735.1 Bacteroidota bacterium | reverse complement strand
CGTGGAGGCCACGGCGTCGGCGTCCAGGTCGAGCCTCCCGACGGCCTCGCGGATCCGCCCGGTGTAGCCGGCCTGGAGGCCGCCCGTGCCGGTCGCGATGTTGGCGAAGACGAGGTGGGTGGCCGCGTGCGGGTCCAGGCGGAAGCCCGACACGGTGTAGATCCATGAGGCGCCCAGGATGAGGCCGTCCGTGGCGTTGGCACTCACGAACGGGAGATAGTCGGCGTCGGGCGGCTGGTACTCGTTGGGGTCGTAGGCGTTGACGCGGGGGCTGGAGGAGCGGCGGTCCTGGGCGGGGCCGGAGATCGTGAGGCCGTCCGGGGTGTCGTAGGCGAGCACGTTGCGGGTCTCGGTCTCCACTTCGTCCGCGCCTCCCCCGCCGATGAGCCGCACGCGGATGGGGCCATCGCCGCGCACCACGAGTCGGTCTCGCGCCGCGAAGGCGTAGAACCGGACCTCGTCGGTGTCCCGAGGCGAGAACGTGCGGCGGTACAGTTCGCGCCCCTTCTCGGTGCCCTTGTAGCTGAACATCGCGACCTCCAGCGAGCCATCGTCGGCGTGTGTGGCCTCTAGGAGTTCGCGCTCATCGCTGCCGATCACGTCCACCACGTCGGCGTGGAGGTCGTAGATGCTCTCTGCGTACTCCACGAGATCATCGCGGCGGGACTTGAGCGCGTCCGCCCAGAAGCGGCCTTCGATCTTGCGGATTTCGCGCGGCACGCGTGCCACGGCTCGCTCGATCACGATGTCTGGTAGGGCCTCCTGAACCTCGCGCGCGACAGCGATCATGTCCTCGCGCGTGAGCGCGTTGAAGAACCGCCGGTCTTGCTTGAAGCCATTGAACATCAAGCCGTGCGTGTCGGTGAAGTCCTCGTTGTACGCCTCGAAGCGGTCGTCAGAGTAGGCGAGGAAGAAGCCCATGATGCCGCCGGGGCGGTAGAAGGCGAAGTCTCGGTCGCGGGGGACGGGCCGGTAGAGCTTGCCGCGCGTGGCGGCATCGCCGGTCAGCGTCGGGTCCAGTTCGACGGGCTCGTAGGCGCTCCAGCGCCACTGATCCGCGTGGCGGTCCCAGTCACCGAGGAGGCCGTCAAGGAGGCGGGCGCGGAAGTAGGCGCGCTGGTCCACGCGGTGGTCCTGGTCCTCGCGCAGTTCCTCGCGGAGCTTCTGCGCCGAGACGACGTCAGTCGCGCCTTCGAGGCCGGGCACCTCGGAGACATCGTCGTCGGCGCGGATTTCGAAGAGGGCGAGGCGGTTTGCGAAGGTCTCGCGGTAGCGACCGAGGCGGGGGTCGTCCGGGACGAAGACGAGCCGGGGCTGCTGGTAGAGCACGCCCAGCGCGCTCGCGAGCTCCGCGGCGACGAGCACGCCGAACGGGTTGGCGGCCGCTCGCTGGTCGCGCACGACATCGCCCACGAGCCCCTCGCGGAGGTCCACCGGGACCTGGGCGAGGCCGCTCTTTTCGAGGAGACGCAGGCCGTACTGGTAGCCGTCGGCGCCCTGGAGGCGGAGCGAGGTGGTCTGGAGGCCGCCGCCGCGCTTGACGGGCGTGAGCCCTCCCGCCTCGGTGCCGAGATCGAGGGTCTCGACGGTGATGGGCGCCGCCCACGCGTCGCGGTAGCCCGCGCCGAACGAGAGCCGCGTCATGCGGCTGTTGCTGAACGGTCCCGTCTCGAAGTCGTCCTGCGCGGCCATCGTGACCGGCTGGCTCGTGTCCGGGAGGTCGGCCGGGTCGATGGGTACCTCGGGGTTCAGGCGTTCCTGGTTGACGCCCGCCAGTTCGCGTCGGTACGGGACGGTCGTGCCGCCGTCCACCTCCACGACCTCCACCCAGGTGCAGCCGTCGTCGTAGAAGCGGACGCGCATGTAGCCGGGGGCGGCGTGCGCGTAGTCGGCGCCGCGTCCCGAGACGGTCGGCTGGGTCTCGCCTGCGGCGCCGCTCACGAGGTACGTCTGGCGCGTCACGGGCGAGCGCTCGGCGGGAATCACCTGGAGGCTGCGGTCGTGCGAGGCCGCGTAGACGAGGCCGTTGGTGAGCTTGGAGTCGGTCGCGCCTCGGCCGGAGAAGGCGTCGTCGAGGGCGTCCCGCATCCCGCGATAGGTTGGCGCGGCGAGGTCCTGGCGCGAGAGCCCGAACGACTGCCGCAGCAGCGGGACGATGCCGAACCCGGCCAGGGTCTCCCCGACGGTCCGGTACCCGGCGTTCTCGCCCACGGATTGGATCGGATGGTGGCCGACGGCGAGGATCTGGTCGTCGTTGCGGTCGGCGAGGAGCGCCTGGAGCGCCGTCGTGAGATCCGCTGGGGTAGCCACGTCGAAGTCTTCCAGTTCGCCCGCCGGTCGGTCCTCGGCGTTCTGGAGCCACCACGCCGTGTCGATGGCGAAGAGCCGGAATCCGTCCGTCAGTTCAAACTCGCGGACGCCCCCGAGGGCGTCGCCGGGGAGCAGCACCTCCTCGCGGTCGAGCATCGTCTCCAGGGCCTGCTCCAGCGCGAGCACGCCGTCCGGGCCTTTCGCCCAGTCGCGGTCTCCCGGGATGGCGTAGACCGCGCCCGGGTATCCCGTCACGGCCTCCACGATCTGCTGCACCGAGGCGGGCGGCTCGTCGGTCATGCCCGCCTCGGTGAGGTCGCCGAGGAAGACGACCGCGCTTTCCTCTCCCGAGGCCATCGCGTCGGCGCGCAGCGCCGCCAGAACGGCCGGGTCTGCGTCGGCCGTGTTGCCGACGAGGAAGACGGTGTACGCGAGGTCAGCGACGGCGGGGAGGGCGGGCGTCGCGTCGCCGCGTACGTAGCGGCCCGAGGTGGCGCATCCCGCGAGGAACAGGAGGGCCGCGAGGAGCGCGGCCGGGTGGCGGAGGGGCACGTCAGGGGAGATCGTGTGGGAGGAAGCGGAGGAGCGTGGCCGGGCCACCGGTGCCTTCGTTGGAGATGTACAGCGTGCCGTCCGGGGCGAAGGCGATCCCCTCGGGCTGAGGATACAGGGGGGCGGGCAGTTGCACGGCCGCCCGAAGGTCGCCCGTCGGTGAGAGGACGACCAGCGCCTGCCGCACGCCCGAGACGACGTAGATCTCCCCCGTCTCGGGATGGACCGCGAGGCCGGACGGCTTGAACGACGCCCCACCGGGATCCAGCGTCGCGCGATCCAGCGTGTAGACGGGGTCCGGCCCGAGGCGGCCCGAGGCGAGATCGTAGGCGTAGATGGCGCGGACGCCGGAGAGGTCCCCGCCCGGGTCTTCTTTGCAGGCGAGCAGGAGACGGTTCTCGGTCGGATCGAAGGCGAGGCCCTCCACGTCGTTCGAGCGGCGAAGCTCGGTCTCGATCTTGTTCGCCTCGGTGGTGCCATCGAACGGGTAGAGGTCGCCGTCGCTCTCCACGATCCAGGTCACGCTGTCCACCACCTCGATGCCCTCGTAGTCGCCGTTGTTGGCGAATCGCGCCACGCTCAGGACCGCGCCGCTCTCCGGGTCCAACTCGAACACGTCGCCGTCTTCGTCCTGCACCGCCACGAGGCGGCCGGTGTCCGTCCAGCCGAGGCCGCTGATTTCGCGAAGCCGCTCGTCCAGGGCGAAGCGGGCGTCGGGTTGTGCGAGATCGTAGGGGAGGCGCGCGGTGGTGTCCGGCGCAGGCACCGAGGCGGGCGGGGCCGGTGGAGGCGCGGGGGTGTTGCACGCGGCGACGAGGGCGACCAGCGCGACGAGCAGGACGAGAGGAGGCATCGCCGTGCAACGTACCGTCCCGGCGGCGGTTCGGCCCGCCTCGGTGGTTCGAGGTCCCCGAGGTGGCAAGATGCCCGGCCACGGTCAGCCTCCCGCGTGTCCTCTCGTCTGCCTCGGTGCGGCCACACCAGCACCGAGGCGGACCGGGGGCGCTACCGAACGACGGTGAGGCGCTGGATCTCGGCGGCCGTGCTCGTGCGGATCTCGACGAGGTACACGCCCGCAGCTACCCCCGAGGCACGCCACACGGACTCGTGCCACCCGGCTGCCGTTTCGCCTTCGGCGATCACAGCCACCTCGCGGCCAAGCAGGTCCAGCACGCGGACGGTCGCCTCGCCGGTCTGGGGGAGGCTGTAGCGGAATGTGACCGATGCGCGGGTCGGGTTGGGGTACGGGGCGTCCAGCGTGAGGGCCTGTGGCAGGTGTGGTGCCTCCTCGCTGTTCACGACGATCATCGTCGTCGCCTCGGCCTCGGTCTTGAGGTCCTCGCGGTTGCCCGCGAAGTCTCTCGCGACCACGAAGAAGCCATACGTGGACCCGTCGCGGCCGGTGAACTCCACTTCGTTCAGCGGGGTGTTGAGAAGAGCGAGTTGGAACGGCCCGCCGTCCTCTGACGCGAACAGTGAGTAGCTGCTGATGCCTGCGCCTGCGTCTGACCCGTCCCACGAGACCGTGAACGTGGTATCGGAGACGGTGGAGCCTAGGGCCGTGACGGTACTTGTAGGCGCAAGGAGGTCCAGCGTGTTCACCCACGGAGGGGTGTCGATGGGCTCGTTGGCGTCGAAGAAGATGCGGGCCTCGTTCTGAAGCACGGTCCCGTTTCCCAGCCCCTCTCGCGGGGTGATCGTGAGTGAAATGCTTCCTTCGCCCTCGGGGGGCATGGTGTTCGGAGGCAGGAATCCCGCGAAGGGGTCTTCCGAAGGCAAGCCCGTCGCGGGGTCGAGTGAGGTAAACCGTGCCGTGAGAATGCCACTCTCGGGCTCGAACGTGTAGGCGATCACGACCTCCAGGTCTTGCTCTGGACGGAGATCCACGCGGGTCGTGTACGTCTGAAGACCCGGTGGCACGGGAACTGTGCGCTCGCCGAAGGTGATGTCCCCGAGCGTAAGCGTGGCGGGATCGAAGACATTGAGGTCCAGCGTGTCCACGACGACGACCTCAGCGGCGGGTGCCGTCGCGGTGTCGAGGTTCTCGAACCGGATGGTGTAAGGAAAGGCGCGTGTGCTGCGCGTGAACCGTGCCGGTCCGGCTCCAGAGGGTCCGAGCTTGTCGTTGGGATCGAAAGAAGCGACGGTCTGGACTTCCTTTTCCTCCTCTGGTTCTGGGGTCGGGCAAGACTCGAACGTCTGTCCGTCGAGGCCGGTGTACAGCTCGTACCCCACCTCTCCAGTGAAGAGTCCCGCAGTGCTAAGAAGTCCGTCGATTGCTAGATACGGGCCAGAGGTGAGAACCTGAAACGCATTCGGTGACACGAAGTACTCGTCTCCGACCAGATCGACATCCACAAATTGTGGAGCCCCTGTGTAGTTATCAGCGATAAATGATCTACCAGATGGGGTCGTAAATAGAAGAGTTGTGTGTCCTCCTCCCCCTCTGGCACCCCCAGAGTTTTTAGTAATTATTTTTACATCCCATCCTGATATTGGATTGTCACTCCCATTGACAAGCGGTTCGAAGATCGAGAAGTTGCTTTCGGCGGCAGCTGTACACGCGCCATCAGTACCGAGTGTGCCTACGAATTGGCCTACTCTAGCTGGGAAGCTGTTGATGGGGGTAGTACCTAGTAGTCCCGCTCTGATGAAGGCAATGCCGACTTGTTCGTTCTTGGCAGAGCGAGCGTTTGAGGGTGAGCCTGTGATCGCAAAGTCGTCAGCAGAGAGGGCACTTCCGGCGTCTGTGTAGGACAAAAGCTGGAGAGAGTAGTCGGTGGATGATGTGATCCTGAACTCAGATCTGGTTGTGGTCCCTGGGCTCAGGCGTCGGCTGGACAGAATGAGCATCTTCTCGTCTTCCAACTCGGCCACAGGAGGTTCTAGTTCCTCGCCTGGTATTCCGCCGATGGGCCCCAGCGTGAACGTGCTGTCGTACGTGATGATGGCGTCTAATGGAATCCCCCTGACGTAGAACACGGCCCCCTCTGCATTCACATTTCCATTGTTCCCATACTGAAGTGCGAACGTCGCCGGGCGGCCGCTGCGCACGGTCTCGCGGCCGACGAGCGAGACCCACACCTCGGCACCCTCACTCTCCTCCACGCGGAAAGCACGCGGCAGCGTCATCGTCGCGCCGCCACTGGTCACCACCACGTCGTATACGCCGAGCGTGGCGTCTGTGAGGTCCACCGTGCTGCGGACCACGTTTCTCCCCTCCACTGCGGACGCCAGCGTAGAGACTGCACCGCCACCTACGAGCGAGACCGTCGCGTCCTCGGCGAAGCCCTGTCCGCCCACGGAGAGCGTCACCACGCCGCCTGCGCCGCCCGCTCGGGGTGAGACCGAGAACGCGGCCAGCGCCGTGCTCGGCGGGCCGTCCGCAATCGTGACAGTAGCGAGCGAGGTGCCAATCTGGTAGTCATCCGAGGGGAGAACGCGGAGCCGGATCGTCTCGCCATCGTCGGCCTCGTCGTCGTTGACGGGGACCACGCTGATGCGGGCCTCGGACGCACGGGCCAGGATGGTGACGGCCTGACTCCGTTCGGTGGAGATGTAATCGAGGAAGAGATCCGCCGTGCCGTCCAGTTCGAACGGGACGGTGATGGGCGTGAGCGTGGGCCGGTTGAGGCGGATCGCGAAGACGCCGGGGTCGTTGCCCTCCTCGCTGGCTTGCGCGTCCACGGCCTCCACGGAGACGGTCAGGTCGCTCGGGTTGACGAGGACCGAGACGCGAGCCTCCCCGCCTCGGGGGTCGCGGAGGACCACCTCGTACTCGCCGAAGGCGCCGTCCGCCGAGAGGTCCACGAAGACCACCGCCTCGGTAGGGGAGAGGCTGCCGATCCGCGCCGGGAGCGTCCCGAGGCGGTCAGGGTCGAAGCACGTCACGCACTCCAGCGAGGCCGTCACGTCGGGCGCGAAGCCCGTCCCGGTGAGTGTTAGCTCTACGGCCTCGCCGCCCCGAACCTCTTGCGGAGCAACGGCGAGCGTGCCGCTGATGGTGGGGATGCCCGTTGCGGCGGTGAGTGTGTAGGCGTCGCGCGTGAGCGCGGGGTAGAGCGAGAGGTCGGCGCTCTCGATGGTGAGCGCGGTCCGGTCGTCGAAGCCGCCCGCGAGCCGACCCTGCCCGCTCGTGCGGCGGACGATCTCGAACACGTCGCCGGGTGTGGGGACGAACCCATCGGCGAGGCGCACATCGATCGCACCTGCGAGCACGGCCCTGTCCTGGGAGCGGAAGGGCACCACCTCCACGCGGTCCGCGCCGCCCGGTCCGAGGTCCACAGCGAGACGCGCGTCGTTTGCCATCGCAAAGGCGCCGAAGCGGAGCGTGTCCACGGCCATGCCGGGCGCGCCGGGACTCAGAACGCCCACCAGTTCCAGCCCGGTCGTCAGGCCCACGCTGCCCGAGCCCGTGAGGAACGAGCCCTCGCGGACGAGCGCCCCGGCGTCCACGCCGGACGCGTTGAGCCGCCCGCCCTCGCGGCCGAGCACCCGGAGTTCGGAGCCCGGTCGCGCGTCCAGCTGGCCGTTGAAGCTCACCGAGCCCGCGATCCGTGCGAGGCCCTCGTTCTGGAACGTGCCCGGATCGTCCCCAGCCTGAAGAGCGCCCAGCAGCGTCACGGTCTCGCCCGCAGGGTTGACGAGACGGCCCGCCTCGGCGAGCGTGAGCGCACTGATCTGCGACGTAAACGCGCCCTCGTTGCGGAGCGTGGCGCCGCGGAGCGTCGCGCCGGAGGCAACGTTGAGGGTGCCGGTGTTGACGAACCGCCCGCCCGCGCTCGCGGTCAACTCGGTCGTGCCTCCGCCGGTGACACCCAACGTGAGGCCGTCGCCGCCGACGGCGAGGGTGACCGGTGCGACTGCGCGAAGCTCCGTCACGCGCCGGAAGCCAGCGGTGAACAGCACGGAGGTCTCGCCCCGGCTGAAGCGCGTGTCCGTGAGCGCAGAGCCGAAGAGCGTGCCTTCGGCTTCCCAGAGGTTCTGGAGGACGAGCTGCGCGTCCTGCCCGCCGATCAGCGTGGCGTCCCGGAGGCGACCGCCGCCGGAGAGGAAAAAGACGGCGGAGGATGCCTCTACTGTCCCGCCCTCCACGTCCACGGGCACGCGGATCGAGGTGGCGTTGTTGATGTTGTCTGACCGGTCGCGGAGCAGCCGCCCCCGCACGACGACCCGCTCCTCGCCCTCGGGCGAGCCCAGGTCGGGAGCCGTGCCCTGGACATTGTTCTGGCCTAGGAACGGGATCGTCCCGGTCTCCTCCACAACGAGATCCGACCCGTCCGCGAGAGTGAGGATGCTGCCCGTGTTGGCGTCGAACTGCGTCGTGCCGGTCGTGCGGAGCGTGGGGCCACGGAGCGTGGTGGCACGCGCGATGCGCAAGAGGCCCGAGTTGAGGATGTCCCCGCCCGCCGTGGTCACCTCCAACTGTGACGCGCTCCCGGAGTCGTCGTTGGAAAGCGCGAAGCCGCGATCGCCGCCGACGGCGAACTCCACGCCCGTCGCGTCCACCTCCACGGTGCTGAACCGGCTGAATTCGGCGTCGCCATCCGCCGTCCCGCCGAACGTGCCGCCGATGTCGAACGCGCCGCGGAAGGTCACCTGCGTCTCCGCCTCGGTGTCGAGCGCGAGATCCTGAAGCGACCCGCCGTTCCGGAACGTGACGAGCGTGCCGCCCGTCCGGGCGCTCTCCCGGACCGCGACCGTCCCGCCGCTTAGGTCAAGCGCGCTGCTCACGGTCGTGGCCTCCTCGAATGCCAGACGCCCGCCGTCTACCACGAGTGTGGATGCCGGGCTGTTGGACGAGGCGCCGATCTGGGAGCGGAAGCCATTGTCCGCCTCGCCAGTGGCGCGCACGGTCAGAGAACCGGTCACCGTCACGGTCCCTCCGCCTCGCGCGAGGTCCCCGTCGTCCAGAACAAAGTCCCCGCCGAGTGTGAGATCGCCATCGATGCGGTCGCGGCCGAAGAGGCGGCCGTTGCCTGTGACGGTCAACTCGGCGTCCAACTGGAGCGCGACGGCACCGAAGGGGTCGTTGTTGCCGACGACGAGACCGGCTACCTCGCGCGGCTCGCTCACGGTCACGGTGAAGCTGGCGCGACCGTCGGGGCCGAGGATGCAGGCCACGTCCGAGGCGGTGGGGACGCCGTTGTCCCAGCGGTCCCCGTCGGCCCAGTCGCCGTTTGTCCAGACGCCGCCCCCGTCGGGTTGCCAGGAGGTGGTGCAGGTCTGCGCGAGGGCCGGTCCGGCGGATGCCAGAAAGACGACGGCGGTCAGGGCAGAGGCGAGGAGACGGAGCATGGGTCCAAAGAGGAGGTCTGCTCCTCCCATCGCTGTCCCGAGGCAGACTGCCTCACGGCGGCGTCATTTTTTTCCACGAGCGACTCCGGGGCGCCGCGGCCCCGGTTAGGTTTCCGAGTTCCCCAGCTTCTCGTGTCCACCGTCGTTTCCCTGCTCTCCCGCGCCCGCGAGGGCGACGCCGACGCGTTCAGCGAGGTCGTCGGGCGGCTCTACGAGGAACTGCGGCAGGTCGCGCGAAGCCAGCGGCGGCGGCTCTCCGCCTCGGAGACCATCAACACGACGGCGGTCGTCCATGAGGCCTACGCCCGCCTCGAAGGGGGCGCGGGGCCTCCCGTGTTCAACGACCGCGCGCACTTCTTCCGAGTCGCCGCTGCCGCCATGCGAGGCGTGATCGTGGACTACGCGCGCCGCCAGACCCGCGCGAAGCGAGGCGGGAGGGATCGTGCGGTCCCGCTCGATGCCATCGGGCCGGTGGAGGACGTGGGCGCGATCGACCTCGTGCAGGCTCTCTCGCTCGACGCTGCGCTCGGCGGGCTCGCCGAGGTGGACGCCGAGACGGCTCGCATCGTGGAGTTGCGCTACTTCGGAGGCCTCACCATCGAGGAGACCGCCGAGGCCCTCGCGCTCTCTCCCGCGACGGTCACCCGGCGCTGGACGTTCGCGCGCGGCTGGCTGCACCGGGCGCTCGCCGACGACGAGGCGGGATCCGCGTGAGGCAGTCCGTGCCGGAATCGCGATAGACGAGTACGCCCCCGCCGCCCATGTCTGACGCCCGCCTCGTCACTCTCGTCCCCGACGCGCTCGACCTGCCCCCGGAGTCGCGCGATGCGTTCCTCGACCGCGCGTGCCGCCTCCCGACGGGCGAGATGGACGCGGCCCTGCGCGCCGAGGCGGTGTCGCTGATCCGGGCCGCCGAGGCGGCGCTCTCCGAAGGCGATCTGGCGTCGCCGGTGGCGGGGCTCGTCTCGGGGGTCGCGAGCGAAGAGCACCTGGCGGCCGAGGCGCCGCCCGAGACCGTCGGGCCGTGGCGCGTGATGGGCCTCCTCGGTGAGGGCGGGCAGGGGGTCGTCTACCGGGCCGTTCGCGCCGATGGGGCCTTCGAGCGCGAAGTGGCGCTCAAGCTGCTCCGTCCCGGCGCTCGCGCCGATGCACGGTTGGCGGCGCGGCTGGCCGAGGAGCGCCGCGTGCTGGGGCGGCTGGAGCACGAAGGCATCGCGCGGCTCTACGACGGGGGTGTGGCGGACGACGGGCGGCCGTACCTCGCGATGGAACTCGTCCGAGGCGAACCGCTGACGTCCCACGCCGACTCCGCCCGCCTCGGTGTGCGCGAGCGGGTGGGCCTCCTCGCCGAGGTCTGCGACGCGGTGGCGTACGCGCACCAGCGCCTCGTCGTGCACCGAGACCTCAAGCCGAGCAACGTGCTCGTGACCGACGCCGGGCGTCCGAAGCTCCTCGACTTCGGCGTCGCGAAGCTCCTCGGGGACGAGCCGGACGCCGCGCTGACCGTCCCCGGCTGGATGACGCCCGCCTACGCCGCGCCGGAGCAAATCCAGGGCGGCGAGATCACGACCGCTACCGACGTGTACGCCCTCGGCGTGCTGGCCTACGAACTCCTCGCGGGGCGGCGCCCGTACGAGACGGCCGGGCTCACCCCCGTCGAGGCGGAGCGCGTCATCGCGAACACGGCGCCTCCTCGCGCCTCCGACGCGGCGACCGAGGCGGGTCATCCCGAGCGCGCCCGCGCCCTCCGGGGCGACCTCGACACCCTCCTCGCCACAGCGCTCGCGAAGGAGCCCGCGCGGCGCTACGACTCGGCAGCGGCCTTCGCGGCTGATCTCCGGCGCCACCTCGGTGGGCTTCCGGTGGAGGCCCGCCAGCCGACGGTCGGCTACCGCCTCGGTCGGTTCGTCCGCCGCCACCGGGTGGGGGTGATCGGGACGGCCGCGGCGCTCCTCGCGATGGTGGGCATCGCGGGCGTCGCCTTAGCGCGCGTCTCGGCGGAGCGGGACCGCGCCGAGACCGAGGCGGCCAACGCGGTGGCCGCACAGGACTTCGTGTTCGAGATGCTGGCCGCCCCCCGAAGCGAGGAGCAGGGCCGCGACGTGCGCGTGGCGGACCTGCTGGATGACGCCTCGGTGGTTCTCGACTCCACCCTCGGCGACCAGCCATCGGTGCTCGTCGAGGCGCGCAGCCGACTCGCGAACACCTACCGGAGCCTCGGCCTCTACGAGGAGTCCGCCCGCGAGAACCAGCGGTGCATCGAGGCGGCGAGCCGGGCCTTCGGCCCCGAGAGTGACGACGCGCTGACGTGCCGTCTGAACCTGGGGTCCACGTACCGGCTCCTCGGCGACTTCGCGCGCGCCGATTCCCTCATCACGTCCGTCGTGGCGGTTCTCCGCGCCCGCTACGGCGACGACGCGCCGGAACTCGTGTTCGCGTACAACGCTCTCTCCGCTCTTCGGAACGATCAGGACGACCCCGAGGCGGCGCTGGAGGCGGCCGAGCGTCTCCTCGCCATCGACCGGAGGCGCGCGCAGACCGACCCCGGGGCCCTCGCCGACGTGGCGTCCTCGCTCAACGAGGTCGCGGTTGGCCTGAGCAGCCTGGGGCGGATGGATGAGGCCGCCGAGCGGTTGGAGGAAGGCATCGCCATCCGGGAAGCAGCCGGTGATACGGTCGGTGTTTCCTTTGCCTCAGACCTCCGCAACCTCGGCTCCATCTACGGACGCATGGAGCGGGTCGAGGACGCGGAGCGCACCCTTCGTCGCGCGGTGCAGATCGGGGAGATGGCCGTGGGCCCGGACCATCCACGTGTCGCGGGGCTGTACGCGATGCTGGGGCAGCTTCTGACGCACCACGGCGACCTCGCGGAGGCCGAGTCCCTCATCCGCGAATCGCTTCGGATCCGAGAGACCGCGCTCGGGCCAGATCACGTCGCGATGGCATACTCGTGGGAGTTCCTCGCCCTCGCGCTCCACGCGCAGAACCGGACGGCGGAGACGCGGGAGGCCGCCCGCGAGGCCCGGCGGCTCTACGCCCTGCACTTCGGCGAGGACCACCAATGGGTGGCCGACGTGGACACGCTCCTGACGGGTCCGTGATCGCCACCCCTCCGCCTCGGGACCGAGGCGGGAGCCGTCGTCACGTGGCCCGGATCCGCCGCACCATCTTGCGAGCGGCCGTCGCCGGAAGCTGGTGCGGGCGGTCCACGTCCCACATCCGCATGAGCGCGCGGGTCCACTCGCGGACCTGAGCGGGCAACGGCTCGCCTCGGTGCCGCGCGACGCTCCGCAGCAGCGTCATCGGGACGGCACGGGCGCTCCCCTCGCGCATCCACTGGTCGTAGAGGAAGCGGTCCGCGAAGGGCGCGTCCGCGAGAGCCGCCAGCGCCGAGGCGGGGATCTCCGCCTCGGTCTCGCGATGGAGGAAGCCGAGCGCGGCCGAGAGGAACGGCGCCATTCGCAGGTCCTGCCCCCACCGCACCACGCGGTCCCACTCGATGGGCCCGTGCGCGATCAACCGGACGGCGTCTGGCACCCAGCGGAGGTGCGTCACCAGTCCCCGCGTTCTCACGCCGTGGACGCACGAGAACGCCAACTGGTCAGACGGTGAGAGCATCCGGGCGGGCGCCCCCATCAACTCGGTCGCCACCGAGGCGGTCCAGAGGTCATCTTCCACCTCGCGCCCTCGGGCTTCCTCCAGCACGCGCCAGTGGAGGTCCAGTCGGTGCCCGTTGGCGTGGACCAACTCCGAGCCGTGTTTTTTCTCCACCTGGGCCTCGGTCACCCGCTCCTTTTCACTCGATGGATGCCAGCCCGCCTCGGCGAGGCACGCGGCGGCGTCCAATGCGTGCTCCGCGCGGACTGCCACGTCCACGTCGAGGAGCGGACGCAGCCCGAGGTCATCGTAGAGCCACGCGGCCACGGCGCTGCCCTTGAGCAGGAGCGTCTCGATCCCGGCCGCGTGCAGGGCATTCAGCGCGGGGACGGCGCCCCGCAGCAGCATCGTGTTGTCGTACCAGCTTCGGCGGTAGACGCCCTTGAGCCGGTCCAGATGATCCGCCTCGATGCCGCGATCCACGAGGCGGCG